>NZ_VNXM01000010.1:0-90170 GCF_009820205.1 Escherichia sp. HH26CH | reverse complement strand
ATACGGCATGCGGACTGCAGGCAGAGAAAACTGGCCGATTTTCTCTGCACAGGAGGGATAATACAAGGCCTGATAAGCGTAGCGCATCAGGCAGTTTTTTGTTTATCATCAGTCTCAGGTCAGATTGAAATCTGACCTGGCCACCTTACGTTAATTTACGACGCCAGCGACAACCTCTGCTGCGTATATTCCCCCAGCCACTGACTCACACGAGATTGTTGATCCGCATTCAGCCACATGCCTTGTTTTGTGCGACGCCACAGGGCATCGTCGGCGCGGCGGACCCATTCGTGGTCGACCAGATATTTCAGCTCCGCTTCGTAGAACTCATGCCCGAAATCCTCCCCAAGATCGCTTACCGCCCCCGCATTGCCGAGCAGCAGCTCGCTGTTGCTGCCGTAAGTGCGCGCGTAGTGACGTGCCAGCGATTCGGTCAGGAACGGATAACGGCGGCGCAGGCGGGCGGCATAATCGTCGCGGTCGCCCTCGATGGCACCACCCGGCAGCACGCTCTCTTTCGTCCACGCCGGGCCAATACCCTGATAATACGGCGTCAGTTTTTCCAGCGCGTGCTCTGCCAGTTTGCGGTAGGTGGTCAGCTTACCGCCGAATACCGATAACAGCGGAGCTTTGCCGTTTTCATCATGGATATCAAGGGTGTAATCACGGGTAATGGCCTGCGGCGAATCAGATTCATCATCACACAGCGGACGCACACCGGAGTAGGTCCAGACGATATCGTCCCGGCTTAACTGCTTTTTAAAGTGCGTGTTATACACTTTCAGCAGGTAATTGATTTCACTCTCTTCAATCTTCACTGCTTTTGGATCACCTTTGTATTCCACATCGGTGGTGCCGATGATGGAAAACTCGTCCATCCACGGGATCACGAAGACAATACGTTTATCTTCGTTTTGCAGAATGTAGGCTTGCTTCTGGGTATGCACACGCGGCACGACAATATGGCTGCCTTTGATCAGGCGAATGCCATAAGGTGAGGGTAGATGCATCCCGTCGTCGAAGAACTGCTTCACCCACGGGCCGGTGGCGTTCACCAGACCGCGTGCCTGCCAGCTGTATTTTTTACCGGTATCAATATCTTCTGCTTCCACAATCCACAGGCCGTTTTCGCGGCGAGCAGAAGTGGCACGAGTACGGGTAAGCACTTCACCGCCTTTACGCACCACCATCTGGGCGTTGGCGAGTACCAGACGGGCGTCGTCTACCCAACAGTCGGAATATTCGAATCCGCGCTTAATTTCCGGTTTTAACACTGAATTTGCGCCAAAACGCAAACCGGTAGATCCCGGCAGGCTGGTACGCTTACCCAGATGATCGTACATAAACAGACCAATACGGATCATCCACGCCGGACGCAGATGCGGGCGATGCGGCAGGCGAAAACGCATCGGGAACGCGATATGGGGGGCCATTTTCAGCAACACTTCACGTTCAGCCAGCGCCTCGCTGACCAGGCGGAATTCATAGTGCTCAAGGTAGCGCAGGCCACCATGAATGAGTTTTGAACTGGCGGAAGAGGTCGCACAAGCGAGATCCTGCGCCTCCAGCATCAGCACGGATAAACCGCGTCCAGCGGCGTCTGCCGCGATACCAGCACCATTGATGCCGCCACCTATCACAATCAGATCTTTGGTTTCCATGCTGCCCTCATTCACTTTCGTTAAAGCTCATAAATGTTCGTTATCGAACATATTAGCAAAGAATCGCGCTTTGGGTAACATTGAAAAAACATTTTAGAGTGATATGTATAACATTATGGCGTTTATCTGCCGCTTCGACGTAAACTGTGCGGTAAATTTGCCCACTTGTTTGTAAAGAAAGAGAGACGCATGGATCAGTTCGAATGTATTAACGTTGCCGACGCGCACCAGAAGTTGCAGGAAAAAGAGGCGGTGCTGGTCGATATTCGCGATCCACAGAGTTTCGCAATGGGGCATGCGGTGCAGGCTTTCCATTTAACCAACGACACATTGGGCGCGTTTATGCGTGATAACGACTTCGATACGCCAGTCATGGTGATGTGTTACCACGGTAATAGCAGCAAAGGCGCGGCGCAGTATCTGCTACAACAGGGCTACGATGTGGTCTACAGCATTGATGGCGGCTTTGAAGCCTGGCAGCGTCAGTTTCCTGCAGAGGTGGCGTACGGCGCGTAACGCTTTATACTGTCCCCTTTTGTGTGGAATAAGCGACAGCAACGATGTTGATGATTACCTCTTTTGCTAACCCCCGCGTGGCGCAGGCGTTTGTTGATTACATGGCGACGCAGGGTGTTATCCTCACGATTCAACAACATAACCAAAGCGATGTCTGGCTGGCGGATGAGTCCCAGGCCGAACGCGTGCGGGCGGAGCTGGCGCGTTTTCTCGAAAACCCGGCAGATCCTCGTTATCTGGCGGCCAGCTGGCAGGCGGGCCATACCGGCAGCGGCCTGCATTATCGCCGTTATCCCTTCTTTGCTGCCTTGCGTGAACGCGCAGGTCCGGTGACCTGGGTGATGATGATCGCCTGCGTGGTGGTGTTTATCGCCATGCAAATTCTCGGTGATCAGGAAGTGATGTTATGGCTGGCCTGGCCATTCGATCCGACACTGAAATTTGAGTTCTGGCGTTACTTCACTCATGCATTAATGCACTTCTCGCTGATGCATATCCTCTTTAACCTGCTCTGGTGGTGGTATCTCGGCGGCGCGGTGGAAAAACGTCTCGGTAGCGGTAAGCTAATTGTCATTACTCTGATTAGCGCCCTGTTAAGCGGCTATGTGCAGCAAAAATTCAGCGGGCCGTGGTTTGGCGGGCTTTCTGGCGTGGTGTATGCACTGATGGGGTACGTCTGGCTACGCGGCGAACGCGATCCGCAAAGTGGCATTTACCTGCAACGTGGGTTAATCATCTTTGCACTGATCTGGATTGTCGCCGGATGGTTTGATTTGTTTGGGATGTCGATGGCGAACGGAGCACACATCGCCGGGTTAGCCGTGGGTTTAGCGATGGCTTTTGTTGATTCGCTTAATGCGCGAAAACGAAAATAATTCCAGGGATTTATAAATGAAACAAACACAACGTCACAACGGTATTATTGAACTGGTTAAACAGCAGGGTTATGTCAGCACCGAAGAACTGGTGGAGCACTTCTCCGTCAGCCCGCAGACTATTCGTCGTGACCTCAACGAGCTGGCGGAGCAAAACCTGATCCTGCGTCACCATGGCGGCGCGGCGCTGCCTTCCAGTTCGGTTAACACACCGTGGCACGATCGCAAGGCCACCCAGACCGAAGAAAAAGAGCGTATTGCCCGCAAAGTGGCGGAGCAAATCCCCAACGGCTCAACGCTGTTTATCGATATCGGCACCACGCCGGAAGCGGTGGCGCACGCGCTGCTTAATCACAGCAATTTGCGCATTGTGACCAACAATCTCAACGTCGCTAACACGCTGATGGTGAAAGAAGATTTTCGCATCATTCTTGCAGGTGGCGAATTACGCAGCCGCGATGGTGGGATCATTGGCGAAGCGACGCTCGATTTTATCTCCCAGTTCCGCCTTGATTTCGGGATTCTGGGGATCAGCGGCATCGATAGCGACGGCTCGCTGCTGGAGTTCGATTACCACGAAGTTCGCACCAAACGCGCTATTATTGAGAACTCGCGCCACGTTATGCTGGTTGTCGATCACTCGAAATTTGGCCGTAATGCGATGGTCAATATGGGCAGCATCAGCATGGTCGATGCCGTCTACACCGACGCCCCGCCACCAGCGAGCGTGATGCAGGTGCTGACAGACCATCATATTCAGCTGGAGCTGTGCTGATCCTGCACGGCTTCCCACGTCAGACCAAAACGCGCCAGGTATTTGCGTAGCCGATCCGCGTCGTTGACGCTGGCTTTGCCCTGGCGCGAAACATCAAAGAGTTCACGCCCGGCAGCGGAAAGCGATTTTGCCTGACGGCAGATAGCGATAACGTGTTCCAGTTGCAGCCGATCAAAGAGGTCGATGTTTTCCGCTTCAGCGCCCAGTAGCTGCTTAAGCGCAGAAGAGCGGCTATCCTGCCAGTTGTAGCGTAGACGGTTTATCTCATCTTCTACGGTTTCAAGGGTGATACGCCCACTATCGGCAAACGTCGCCATGCGTGTGACGCTGGCAGAAAGTTCGCGAAAGTTACCGCGCCATGCTGCCTGAGATGATGTCGCAAAGGCCAGCCAGGCGCGCCTCGCTTCGGTGTTAAAACGCACGCTGTCGCCGGTAAGTGAGGCGTGGCGCTCCACTTCATAATCCAGGTTAGGTTCAATATCTTCCTGGCGCTGGCGTAGCCCCGGCAGGGTGAAGGTCCAGAGATTGATCCGCGCGTACAGGTCTTCGCGAAATTTGCCTTCGGCAACCAGCTGGCGCAAATCGCGCACCGTTCCGGCGATCAGCTGAAAATCACTGCTCACCTGGCGATCGCTGCCAAACGGGTAAAAGGTTTTCTCTTCAATGGCTTTCAGCAACATCGCCTGTTCGTCTGCGCCCAGTTCGCCAATCTCATCAAGAAACAACATGCCGCCGTTGGCGCTGCGTAATAATCCTTCACGAGATTCCCGCGCCCCGGTAAACGCGCCTTTCACATGACCAAACAGCGCGGACATGGCGGTATCGCCGCGCAGAGTGGCACAGTTCACCTCCACAAACGCGCCGCTAAACTGATGCCGCGCCTGTTTTAACTCGAAGATGCGTCGTGCCAGAAACGACTTACCCGCACCGGTCGGGCCGTTAAGCAGGATCGGTGCGCGAGATTTGATCGCCACTTTTTCGATCTGCTCAATCATGCGGTTGAAGTGGGCGTTACGCGTGGCAATGCCGGATTTGAGGAAATCGAGGGTTTGCTGGCGTTCTTCGGCAAAGCGGCTGGCTATAGCGTTATAACGGCTTAAATCGAGATCGATAATTGTCACTTCACCTGCACCGCGCGGCTGTTCTTTTTTACGCGGTGGCGAAGATTGTATTAACCTGGCGGGCAGGTAACGTGCTTCCGCCAGCAGAAACCAGCAAATCTGCGCGACGTGGGTACCGGTGGTGATGTGAATTAAATAGTCTTCTTTATCAGGTTCGAACGCGTAACCACGGGCGAAATCATGCAGGCAGGCGTAAACCTCCTCGAAATCCCACGGGTTATGCAGTTCAATCTCAACGCTCACCACTTCTGTTTCTGGCGAAACGCTGGCGATATCGCGTTTCAGCGTTTCAAATAGCGAGCGCGAGCGGGCGTCGTGCAATAATTCCAGTCGATTGATAACTAACGATTCTTGCTGGCATACACAGAGTGACGGACGCCATTTCGACCAGCGCTGACTGCCGCGCCCGGCATAATCCAGTACGGTGCCGACAAAGCCAAAAGCCACTGTTTTACGCATCTTAGATATCCTTATAAAAGACGATATTTCATTATCGGCGAATTGGCTTTGCGGGAAATCTCCGTTTACGGACGTAAAGATTTAATCTATTAAAAACAATGAATTAAAAAATTAATCTGCTTATTTAATTTTCTGGCACGACGGATGCAATTATCTGGACAGCAAACAACGAAAAGAGAAAAACAAAATGAATTACGAATTACTGACCACTGAAAATGTCCCGGTAAAAATGTGGACCAAAGGCGTACCGGTAGAAGACGATGCGCGTCAGCAACTGATAAATACGGCGAAGATGCCGTTTATTTTCAAACATATTGCGGTAATGCCTGATGTACATCTGGGTAAAGGTTCCACCATTGGTAGCGTTATCCCGACCAAAGGGGCGATTATTCCGGCGGCGGTGGGGGTAGATATCGGTTGTGGAATGAACGCACTGCGAACTGCGTTAACGGCGGCTGACCTGCCTGAAAACCTGGCGGAGCTGCGTCAGGCGATTGAAACTGCCGTGCCGCACGGACGTTCCAATAATCGTAGCCGTCGTGATAAAGGCGCATGGGAGCATCCGCCTGTTAACGTCGATGCTAAATGGGCCGAGCTGGAAGCTGGTTATCAGTGGTTAACGCAAAAATATCCGCGTTTCCTTAACACTAATAACTATAAACATCTGGGAACGCTGGGAACGGGTAACCACTTTATTGAAATCTGCCTTGATGAGTCGGACCAGGTGTGGATTATGCTGCACTCCGGTTCACGCGGAATTGGTAATGCCATCGGGACTTACTTTATCGATCTGGCACAAAAAGAGATGCAGGAAACGCTTGAAACGTTGCCATCGCGTGACCTGGCGTACTTTATGGAAGGTACGGAATACTTTGATGATTACCTGAAAGCGGTGGCCTGGGCGCAGCTTTTTGCCAGCCTTAACCGCGATGCGATGATGGAAAATGTGGTAACGGCGTTGCAGAGCGTTACGCAGAAAACGGTAAGACAGCCACAAACGCTGGCGATGGAAGAGATCAACTGTCACCACAACTATGTGCAAAAAGAACAGCACTTTGGCGAAGAGATCTATGTGACGCGTAAAGGCGCTGTGTCTGCGCGTGCTGGTCAATATGGAATTATTCCCGGTTCGATGGGGGCGAAAAGCTTTATTGTCCGTGGGCTGGGAAATGAAGAGTCGTTCTGTTCGTGCAGCCACGGTGCCGGGCGGGTAATGAGCCGTACTAAAGCGAAAAAACTGTTCAGCGTGGAAGATCAAATTCGTGCCACCGCGCATGTGGAATGCCGTAAAGATGCCGAAGTGATCGACGAAATCCCGATGGCGTATAAAGATATCGACGCGGTGATGGCGGCACAAAGCGATCTGGTGGAAGTTATCTACACCCTGCGTCAGGTGGTGTGTGTAAAAGGATAAATGATGAAAAGGATGATTGCGCTGGATGGCGCACAGGGCGAAGGCGGCGGGCAGATCCTGCGTTCGGCACTGAGTCTGTCGATGATAACCGGCAAGCCGTTTACCATCACCGGCATTCGTGCCGGACGGGCAAAACCGGGACTGTTGCGCCAGCATCTGACGGCTGTAAAGGCGGCGACGGAAATTTGCGGAGCAACGGTGGAGGGCGCGGAGCTGGGGTCGCAGCGTCTGGTCTTCCGGCCCGGTACCGTGCGCGGTGGCGACTACCGCTTTGCTATTGGTAGCGCCGGAAGTTGCACGCTGGTACTACAAACGGTACTGCCCGCGCTGTGGTTTGCCGATGGTCCTTCGCGTGTTGAAGTGAGCGGAGGTACCGATAACCCGTCGGCCCCGCCTGCGGATTTTATCCGCCGGGTGCTGGAGCCGCTGCTGGCAAAAATAGGAATTCATCAGCAAACCACGCTGTTACGTCACGGTTTTTATCCTGCCGGAGGCGGCGTGGTGGCGACGGAAGTCTCGCCCGTGGCATCGTTTAACACCTTGCAACTTGGCGAGCGCGGGAACATTGTGCGGATGCGTGGAGAGGTGCTACTGGCTGGTGTGCCACGCCATGTCGCTGAGCGTGAAATCGCTACGTTGGCGGGTAGTTTTTCCCTGCATGAGCAGAATGTTCATAACCTGCCGCGCGACCAGGGGCCGGGTAATACCGTCTCGCTGGAAGTTGAAAGTGAAAATATCACTGAACGCTTTTTTGTCGTCGGTGAAAAGCGCGTCAGTGCCGAAGTGGTGGCTGCGCAGTTAGTGCAAGAGGTGAAACGTTACCTGGCGAGCCCGGCGGCGGTGGGGGAATATCTCGCCGACCAGTTGGTGCTACCGATGGCGCTGGCGGGGGCGGGAGAATTTACGGTCGCCCATCCCTCATGCCATCTGCTGACCAATATCGCGGTGGTGGAGCGTTTCTTGCCAGTGCGGTTTAGTCTGGTGGAGGCGGATGGCGTAACGCGGGTGAGCATTGAATGATATAAAGATGTAAGCCGGATCCGACGTATTATCCGGCTAAACTCACACCCCATATCCCATCATCTTCAGCAGTTTCTGCGCGTGTTGTACCGCGGCCTGACGGTGGGCGACACCGAGTTTTTGGTACAGATTGCGGATATGCGTTTTGATGGTGGTTGCCGCCACTTCCAGCTCGCCTGCAATTTGTTCATTGCTGTAACCGGAGTAAATCAGCCCCAATACCTGCCATTCGCGTTGGGTCAGCGGGCTGGTACGGATCAATTCTGGTACTTCCGGATGATTTAGCAGACGTTCAACGAAATTCTCATCAAAATGGGCGAATTTATGCCGATGATGTTGATTTATTTCCCGCAGAATACGCTGTGCGCGATGCTGTTCCAGCTCAGGCAACGTATTGAGTTGAATCAGTTGGCGTAACTGTTGCGCCATCGCTTCGCCTTCGATGACAAAGTGACTGATAAATCCGGTACGATTCGCCAGTTTTAATGCCTCCAGCAACACACGCTGGGCATCATTTTTGCGACCGGCCTGCCAGTATAGTTGATTAAGCAGCAACAGGTTACGGTTGAGATCGCTCATTAACCGCAGACTGCGGGCGTTTTCATTGAGTTCTTCAAGAACAATTTCTGCCGGTTCAAACTCGCCCAGCAATATTTGTGCACGGGCGATGTTGCGCCATTGACCTTGCAGGAAGTGGTTATTCGCAAACTCCGGTTTGGCTGTGTGACGCAACCAGTTGGCGGCGGCAGCTTTGTCGCCGGTCATTTGCCAGTAAATGACCCGGACTTTGTTGGCGTTAGAGATCCAGTCGCTGTGATATTTGCCATTTCCCAGCAGGTTTTCCAGACGATTCAGTTGGCTACGGGCGTTATCCAAATCACCTCGGGCCAGCGAGCATTGAATCAACATTGCCAGGCACTGGAGCTGTTGCTGTGGCTGATAAGACGACAAAACTTCAATCCCGCTGCGTGCCGATGCTTCGGCTTCGTCCAGCCGTGCCCAGGCCCATAACAGTTGTGCTCGGATACGTACCAGAAATTCATGCATTGGCAGCTGTTCCAGATGCTGCTCGTTGATCAGCTGGAATGCTTTTTCCTGCGTTTCCCACGCGGTTTGCAGGAAACCCTGAGCAAACAGAATTTCGCTTTGCTGGATTAAACTCCACAAAGCGTAGTGCCAGACATCGTGCTGGCGTGCCATCTGTTCGGTTTGCTGCATTAACGCCAGTGAGCGGGTCAGTTCCCCTTTGCAGTGCAATACTTCACCCAACACCGAAGTTGCTACAATGCGGCTGTAGAACCAGCCGGGAGGCAGTTCTTCCAGTGCCAGTTTTGCCAGCCGTTCAGCTTCATCCGGGTTACCATCGTTAATCGCCACCTGGGCGCGCAGAGCATTAAATTCTGCGTGCATGGTGCCTTCTCTGATGTCTTTGATTTCATGTTCAGCACGAGCCAGCAGGGTGTTTACTTCGCCGTAGCGATGCTGGCTTTGCATCAGCCACGCTTGTAATAACACCAACTGCGGATTTTCCAGCAAACTCTCCCATGGCAGGGCTTTAAGTGACTCTTCAAGTAGCGAAAGTTCGCTGTGGTTGAACAAACTCCAGGCGTGATTAAGCAGAATATCGCGCAGCATCAGCGCATCGCCTGCCGCCAGCGCATGATGAATCGCTTCGCTGGGGAATCCCTGGGCCATCCAGCTTTCTGCGGCGGCACTGTGGATTTTCGGCAGCTCAGCCGCCAGTTCCCACTGGCAGCGCTGGCGCAGGAAGTTGCCAAACAGCGGGTGATAGCAGAACCACTCGCCGCTATCATCCATCCGCTGTAAAAACAGCCCCTGACGCTCAATCTCTTCGAGGCGCATTTGCCCGTTTTCTTCGCCGGTCACACGAGTGATGAGTGCATCGTTCATTGAGCGCAAAATGGCGCTTTTCAACAGAAAATGGCGCGTTGCGAGATCGACGTTGTCCAAAACCTCATCGACCAGATAATCCGAAAGATGACTGGCATTGATTCCCGCCAGGCGACGTGCCGACTTATGGGCTGAGTGGGTATTCTGCCGGGCGGAGAGGGCAATTAACTGTAGCGCAGTCGCCCAACCGGAAACGTCATCGCAAATCCGACTGCTTTCTGCGGCTTCAATCGGCGATGACAGGCGGCAATCAAAAAACTGCTTCGCTTCCTGGTGGGTAAACGCCAGTTGCTGACTGCCAATTTCCAGCAGTTGGTCGCGAACACGCAGATTGGCAATGCCCAGTTGCGGAAGATTGCGTGACAGCACCACCAGGGTGAGATTTTCTGGTTGATGGCGAATAAAGAAGCGCATTGACTCGTGGATCACCGGATTAGTGATCAGATGGTAGTCATCGATGACCAGATAAAGTGGGCTATGCCATTCCGCCAGCTCAATGAAAAGCTGAGCGAAGAGTGACGTCAGGCTGGCATATTGCCGTTTTTGCGCCATCGTCTCACAAATCGCACAGTGACCGTTGGTTGCCTGTTGCACGGCGGCAATGAAATAGCTGGCGAAACGTTCTTGCTGGTTATCGCCCTCATCCAGCGAGTACCAGCCCAAATCGTTTTTGCCTGCCGCCCATTGAGAAATGAGTGTGGTTTTTCCGTAGCCCGCAGGACTCGTGATCAGCGCCAGCCGGAAGTTGTTCGCGCCGGAAAGTTTAGCCAGCAGGCGCTCACGAACCACGGTATGGTCGAGTCGAACCGGACGACTTAATTTTGACGGAATCAGCATAGTTAATCACTTCACTGTGGAAAATGAGGAAATATTATTTTTTTTGCGCTTCGTAATTAATGGTTATAAGGTCGGCCAGAAACCCTTCTAATGCAAGCGATGACGTTTTTTTATGTGTCTGAATTTGCACTGTGTCACAATTCCAAATGTTTATTAACAACTCACCTAATAACGACGCTGATGCAGCGTGAATACTGGGTTTTACGGTAGTTTCCTCATGTTCATCAGTTTCATTTAAGCAAAGGAGTCTTCTCAATTCCTGATGAAAGAGCCATCTAAAAAGAGGATCTTAATAAACCTATTAAGAATGAGATGGAGCAAACTGGATGTTTTACTTATGAAACTGTTTCACTCCTTTACTTAATTTATAGAGTTACCTTCCGCCTTTTGAAAATACACAACGGCCATTTTTTGCACTTAGATACAGATTTTCTGCGCTGTATGGCATTGATTTGCTGCTAATCCTGTGGATTGCACTAGGTTTAAGTGGTCGAGATCACATTTCCTTGCTCATCCCCGCAACTCCTCCCTGCCTAATCCCCCGCAGGATGAGGAAGGTCAACATCGAGCCTGGCAAACTAGCGATAACGTTGTGTTGAAAATCTAAGAAAAGTGGAACTCCTATGTCACAACCTATTTTTAACGATAAGCAATTTCAGGAAGCGCTTTCACGTCAGTGGCAGCGTTATGGCTTAAATTCTGCGGCTGAAATGACCCCTCGCCAGTGGTGGCTGGCAGTGAGTGAAGCCCTGGCGGAAATGCTACGTGCCCAGCCATTCGCTAAACCGGTGGCCAATCAGCGACATGTTAACTATATCTCAATGGAGTTTTTGATTGGACGCCTGACGGGTAACAACCTGTTGAATCTTGGCTGGTATCAGGATGTACAGGATTCGTTGAAGGCTTATGACATCAACCTGACTGACCTGCTGGAAGAAGAGATCGACCCGGCGCTGGGTAACGGTGGTCTGGGACGTCTGGCTGCGTGCTTCCTCGACTCAATGGCAACTGTCGGTCAGTCTGCGACGGGTTATGGTCTTAACTATCAATATGGCTTGTTCCGCCAGTCTTTTGTCGATGGCAAACAGGTTGAAGCGCCGGATGACTGGCATCGCGGTAACTACCCGTGGTTCCGCCACAACGAAGCACTGGATGTGCAGGTAGGAATTGGCGGTAAAGTGACGAAAGACGGACGCTGGGAGCCGGAATTTACCATTACCGGTCAAGCGTGGGATCTTCCCGTTGTCGGTTATCGTAATGGCGTGGCGCAGCCGCTGCGTCTGTGGCAGGCGACGCATGCGCATCCGTTTGATCTGACAAAATTTAACGACGGAGATTTCCTGCGTGCCGAACAACAGGGCATCAACGCGGAAAAACTGACCAAAGTCCTCTATCCAAACGACAACCATACTGCCGGTAAAAAGCTGCGCCTGATGCAGCAATACTTCCAGTGTGCTTGTTCGGTAGCGGATATTCTGCGTCGCCATCATTTGGCGGGGCGTAAACTGCACGAGCTGGCAGATTACGAAGTTATTCAACTGAACGATACCCACCCGACTATCGCGATTCCAGAACTGCTGCGCGTGCTGATCGATGAGCACCAGATGAGCTGGGATGACGCCTGGGCCATCACCAGCAAAACTTTTGCTTACACCAACCATACCCTGATGCCAGAAGCGCTGGAACGCTGGGATGTGAAACTGGTGAAAGGCTTACTGCCGCGCCACATGCAGATTATTAACGAAATTAATACACGCTTTAAAACGCTGGTGGAAAAAAACTGGCCGGGCGATGAAAAAGTGTGGGCCAAACTGGCGGTGGTACACGACAAACAAGTGCATATGGCGAACCTGTGTGTGGTTGGCGGTTTCGCGGTGAACGGTGTAGCGGCGCTGCATTCAGATCTGGTGGTGAAAGATCTGTTCCCGGAATATCACCAGCTGTGGCCGAACAAATTCCATAACGTCACCAATGGTATTACCCCTCGTCGCTGGATCAAACAGTGCAACCCGGCACTTGCGGCTCTGTTGGATAAATCACTGAAAAAAGAGTGGGCTAACGATCTCGATCAACTGATCAATCTGGAAAAATTCGCTGATGACGCGAAATTCCGTCAGCAATATCGCGAGATCAAGCAGGCGAATAAAGTCCGTCTGGCGGAGTTTGTGAAAGTTCGTACCGGTATTGAGATCAATCCACAGGCGATTTTCGATATTCAGATCAAACGCCTGCATGAGTACAAACGTCAGCACCTGAATTTGCTGCATATTCTGGCGTTGTATAAAGAAATTCGTGAAAACCCGCAGGCTGACCGCGTACCGCGCGTCTTCCTCTTCGGCGCGAAAGCGGCACCGGGCTACTACCTGGCGAAGAATATTATCTTTGCGATCAACAAAGTGGCTGATGTGATCAACAACGATCCACAGGTTGGCGATAAGTTGAAGGTGGTGTTCCTGCCGGATTATTGCGTTTCGGCGGCGGAAAAACTGATCCCGGCGGCGGATATCTCCGAACAAATTTCGACTGCAGGTAAAGAAGCTTCCGGTACCGGCAATATGAAACTGGCGCTCAATGGTGCGCTTACTGTCGGTACGCTGGATGGTGCTAACGTCGAAATCGCCGAAAAAGTTGGTGAAGAAAATATCTTTATTTTTGGTCATACCGTGGAACAAGTGAAGGCAATTCTGGCCAAAGGCTACGACCCGGTGAAATGGCGGAAGAAAGATAAGGTGCTGGACGCAGTATTGAAAGAGCTGGAAAGCGGTAAATACAGCGACGGCGATAAGCATGCCTTCGACCAGATGCTGCACAGTATCGGCAAACAGGGCGGCGATCCGTATCTGGTAATGGCGGATTTCGCAGCCTATGTAGAGGCACAAAAGCAGGTGGATGTGCTGTACCGCGACCAGGAGGCCTGGACTCGCGCGGCGATCCTCAATACCGCCCGCTGCGGTATGTTTAGCTCGGATCGCTCTATTCGCGATTATCAGGCTCGTATCTGGCAGGCAAAACGCTAAGGAAGCTCGATGGAAAGCAAACGTCTGGATAATGCCGCGCTGGCGGCGGGGATCAGCCCCAATTACATCAATGCCCACGGTAAACCGCAGTCGATTAGCGCCGAAACCAAACGGCGTTTGCTTGACGCGATGCATCAACGTACCGCCACGAAAGTGGCGGTAACGCCAGTCCCGAATGTCATGGTCTATACCAGCGGCAAAAAAATGCCGATGGCGGTGGAGGGCAGCGGCGAGTATAGCTGGCTGCTGACCACCGAAGAAGGAACGCAGTACAAAGGCCATGTAACGGGGGGCAAAGCGTTCAATTTACCGACGAAGTTGCCGGAAGGTTATCACACGTTGACACTCACCCAGGACGACCAGCGCGCGCATTGTCGGGTGATTGTCGCCCCGAAACGCTGTTACGAACCGCAGGCGTTGCTGAATAAACAAAAGCTGTGGGGCGCCTGCGTCCAGCTTTATACGCTGCGATCGGAAAAAAACTGGGGTATTGGGGATTTTGGCGATCTCAAAGTGATGCTGGTGGATGTGGCAAAACGTGGCGGGGCTTTCATCGGTCTGAACCCGATTCATGCGCTCTATCCGGCAAATCCGGAAAGTGCCAGTCCGTATAGCCCGTCTTCTCGTCGCTGGCTAAATGTGGTTTATATCGACGTTAACGCCGTCGAAGATTTCCATCTTAGCGAAGAGGCTCAGGCCTGGTGGCAGTTACCGACCACGCAACAGACGCTGCAACAGGCACGGGATGCCGACTGGGTCGATTACTCCACCGTCACTGCGCTGAAAATGACAGCATTGCGGATGGCGTGGAAAGGTTTTGCGCAACGTGATGATGAGCAGATGGCCGCGTTTCGCCAGTTTGTTGCAGAGCAGGGCGACAGCCTGTTCTGGCAGGCGGCGTTTGACGCGTTACATGCCCAGCAAGTGAAAGAAGACGAAATGCGCTGGGGCTGGCCAGCATGGCCGCAGGCGTATCAGAACGTGGATTCACCAGAAGTGCACCAGTTCTGCAAAGAACATCGTGATGACGTCGATTTTTATCTCTGGTTGCAGTGGCTGGCTTACAGCCAGTTTGCCGCCTGCTGGGAGATAAGCCAGGGCCATGAAATGCCGATTGGCTTGTACCGTGATCTGGCGGTTGGCGTAGCGGAAGGTGGGGCGGAAACCTGGTGCGACCGTGAACTGTATTGCCTGAAAGCGTCGGTGGGCGCACCGCCGGATATCCTTGGCCCGCTGGGGCAGAACTGGGGATTGCCGCCGATGGATCCGCATATCATCACCGCGCGTGCCTATGAGCCGTTTATCGAGCTGTTGCGTGCCAATATGCAAAACTGCGGCGCGTTGCGAATTGACCATGTGATGTCGATGCTGCGTTTGTGGTGGATACCGTATGGCGAGACGGCAGATCAGGGCGCGTATGTTCACTATCCGGTAGATGATCTGCTCTCGATTCTGGCACTCGAAAGTAAGCGCCATCGCTGCATGGTGATTGGTGAAGACCTCGGCACTGTACCGGTAGAGATTGTCGGTAAACTGCGCAGCAGCGGTGTGTACTCCTACAAAGTGCTCTATTTCGAAAGCGACCACGAGAAGACATTCCGCGCGCCGAAAGCGTATCCGGAGCAGTCGATGGCGGTTGCGGCGACACACGACCTGCCTACACTGCGTGGCTACTGGGAGAGCGGGGATTTAACACTGGGCAAAACGCTGGGGCTGTACCCGGATGAAGTGGTATTGCGCGGTCTGTATCAGGATCGCGAACTGGCGAAGCAAGGGTTACTGGATGCACTGCATAAACATGGTTGCCTGCCAAAACGTGCGGGGCATAAGGCATCGTTAATGTCGATGACGCCGATGCTTAATCGTGGTTTGCAACGTTATATCGCTGACAGCAACAGCGCTCTGTTAGGGCTTCAGCCAGAAGACTGGCTGGATATGGCCGAACCGGTAAATATTCCCGGAACCAGTTACCAGTATAAAAACTGGCGGCGCAAGCTTTCCGCAACGCTTGAGACGATGTTTGCTGATAATGGCGTGAACAAGTTGCTGAAGGATTTGGACAGACGGCGCAGAGCGGCTGCGAAGAAGCAGTAGAGAGCGGTTGATGCCGGATGCGATGCATCCGGCAGTCAGTGTTATCAAATCACCATATTCAGCAGCAGACAGCCTACCAGACCGCACACCGAGATAATGGTTTCCAGCATCGACCAGGACTTGATGGTCTCGCCGATAGTCAGGTTAAAGTACTCTTTGAACAGCCAGAAGCCCGGATCGTTCACGTGAGAGAAAATCACACTACCGGAACCAACCGCAATAACCATCAGTTCCGGGCTAACACCCGTCGTTGCAATTAGTGGTGCCGCGATACCCCCCGCAGTGATTGCCGCAACGGTTGCGGAACCCAGCGCGATACGCAGTACGGCGGCAATCGACCAGGCCATCAGCAGCGGAGAAATGTTGGTTTCGTGCATCATGGAAGCAATGTATTTGTCCACGCCGCTGTCTACCAGCACCTGCTTGAACGCACCGCCACCACCGATGATCAACAGCATCATCGCGATGATTTTGATGGAAGAAACCAGCGTGTCGTTAATCTGATCCATTGAACGACCACGGTTCAGACCAAAGGTGAACATCGCAATCAACACGGCAATCAGCGTTGCCATTACCGGGTCACCGAGGAACTCCGCCACTGGCAGGAAAGCGTGACCTTTCGGCAGGATCATTTCGGCAATTGCACGCATCGCCATCAGCACAACCGGCACCAGAGAAGTCCAGACGCTGACGCCAAAGCTTGGCATCTCTTCTTCGCTGAAGGTTTTCGCGCTGTACAGACCTTCCGGGATTGGCTTATCGATACCTTTCAGCACGCGAGCGTAAACCGGACCCGCGAGAATAACGGTTGGGATTGCCAGAATAGTTCCGTACAGCAGGGTCTTACCCATATCGGCATTGAAAATGGTGGCAATCGCAGTTGGGCCCGGATGTGGCGGCAGGAAGCCGTGGGTCACAGACAGCGCAGCCGCCATTGGTACACCAACATACAGCAGCGGAATATTCGCGGAAGCCGCGATGGTAAACACCAGCGGCAGCATTAGCACGAAGCCCACTTCATAGAACAGGGCAAAACCGACAGTAAAACCGGTTAACACTACCGCCCATTGGATGTGTTTTTTACCAAATTTGGCAATCAGCGTGGTGGCGATACGCTGTGCACCACCGCAGTCTGCCAGCATTTTGCCCAGCATCGCGCCAAAACCCATGATCAGGGCAAGGCTACCGAGCGTCCCGCCGACACCAGCTTTGATGGAGCCAATAACTTTATCCAGCGGCATTCCCTGCATTAATCCAACAGCAAGCGCCACGAGGACGAGAGCGATGAATCCGTTCATTTTGAAGCGGATCATCAGGAGCAACAACAAGATTACACCGATAGCAACAATGACTAATGGCATGATTTACCTGGCCTTTCATTTGTTATGGGTAACGTCAATTTTCTGACGACAAACTCTAATTATCCCAATCGGGAACAGAGATATTGCGGCACCACGACTGATACCCACTAAAACTAATTATTGTAGTCAGATGTCAGGAGTATGTTTGGTACCCACGTGAATGATACGGGTAACATCTGGCGTTTGAGAATCACCAGAGCGGGGTAAATTTAAATTATGAGAGGTTGGTCATATTATCGCGGGGAAACGTAGGGACTGGATTTGCCGAGGCAATGTAGCGCCAACGCCTGGCAGACGGCCCGATAAGAAGCTTTAGCGTCGCACCGGGCAATCTATAAAAGAGAGGATAACTTAGTAGTAAGAGTGTTCGCCGCGCTGGTGTTCGGTGAGATCGCGTACACCTTTCAGCTCCGGGAATTCGTTCAGCAGCTGCTTTTCGATCCCTTCTTTCAGCGTCACATCGACCATTGAACAACCGTTACAACCGCCGCCAAATTGCAGAATGGCGTAACCGTCTTCGGTGATTTCCATCAGCGAAACGCGACCACCGTGACCGGCAAGCTGTGGGTTGATCTGCGACTGCAGCATATACTCCACGCGCTCCATCAGCGGCGCATCGTCAGCTACTTTGCGCATTTTGGCGTTCGGGGCTTTCAGCGTCAGCTGAGAACCCAACTGGTCAGTAACAAAGTCGATCTCTGCATCTTCCAGGTAAGGCGCGCTTAACTCATCAACATACGCGGTCAGCAGGTCAAATTTCAGGGCAGTGTCGGTGGCTTCCACAGCGTCCGGCGGACAATAAGAAACACCACATTCAGCGTTAGGCGTGCCAGGGTTAATCACAAATACGCGGATTTGTGTCCCTTCTTCCTGATTTGCCAGCAGTTTGGCAAAGTGCGCTTGTGCAGCATCGGAAATACGGATCATAGTAATGGCCTAATAGTTGACTATTTTAGTTGGTTATAATACGCCCATCATCGAGGCTCTACAAGGTTCGACAAAGGCACCAGACCTGGACAGTCGCCGCACCATTGCGTAAAAGCAACTGCGCAATCTCTGCGACGGTACTTCCGGTGGTAACGACATCATCCACTATCACCATATGGCGACCTTGCACCGGCAATTCAAGGCGAAAGGCATTTTTCAGGTTGCGTTTGCGCAGCCGGGCGCTAAGAAAATGCTGGGTCGCAGTGGCCCGTGTACGTGTGACGGCTTCGCTATCCCATTGGCAGTGCAACCAGCGTGATAACGGCTGACACAGCAAATCGCTCTGATTAAATCCCCGACGCCAGTGACGCCGCTGCCATAACGGCACGCTGATGATGCGGTCCGGCAATTGCAAACCGGTGGCGCGACGAGCGTGTAAGACTTCCAATAGTAACAGACGTGACAGGGCGCTGGCGATTTCGCAACGCCGGGAAAACTTAAGCTGGTGGATGAGCGGACTTAACGGCGGTGCATAGTCGGCAACCGTGACCAGTCTTTGCCACGGCGGTGGTTTTTGCAGGCAGCGACCACAGGGAAGATGGGAGTGTGTTGCGGGTAATCCACATTGTGGGCATAACGTTTTATCTGTACGGGTGGCGCGAGAGCATACCGAACAAATCCCCCAATGACCTAACGCCAGGGGCATTCGGCATAGCCAGCATAATCCCGGTACTGTTAGCATATGTTCATCCTTGTAAGTAAAAAGAGAACAATAGCGGATGAATAACATCTGGTGGCAGACCAAAGGTCAGGGGAATGTTCATCTTGTGCTGCTGCACGGATGGGGACTGAATGCCGAAGTGTGGCGTTGCATTGATGAGGAACTTAGCTCGCATTTTACGCTGCATCTCGTTGATCTGCCCGGCTTCGGGCGCAGCCAGGGATTTGGTGCGATGTCACTTGCTGATATGGCCGAAGCCGTGCTGCGACAGGCTCCGGACAAAGCTATCTGGTTAGGCTGGAGTTTGGGCGGACTGGTGGCAAGCCAGATTGCGTTAACCCATCCCGAGCGGGTTCAGGCGCTGGTCACCGTGGCGTCGTCGCCATGTTTTAGTGCTCGTGACGATTGGCCGGGGATCAAACCGGACGTGCTGGCAGGTTTCCAGCAGCAACTCAGTGACGATTTTCAGCGCACGGTAGAACGGTTCCTTGCGTTACAAACCATGGGTACAGAAACGGCACGCCAGGATGCGCGAGCGCTGAAGAAAACCGTTCTGGCGTTACCGATGCCGGAGGTCGACGTGCTTAATGGCGGGCTGGAAATTCTGAAAACGGTCGATCTCCGTCAGCCGCTGCAACACGTACCAATGCCATTTTTGCGATTGTATGGTTATCTCGACGGCCTGGTGCCGCGCAAAGTGGTGCCGATGCTGGATAAACTCTGGCCACACAGCGAGTCGTACATCTTCGCCAAAGCGGCCCATGCGCCGTTTATTTCGCATCCGGACGAGTTTTGTCACCTGCTGGTGGCGTTGAAGCAGAGGGTGTAGACAGCTTTTGAAATGGCGAGACAGAACTTTACTGGCTCGCCGCAGCCAACTCCTCTTCTGACACCCCGGTAAAACGCATGATGTCCGCAAGAGGGACTCCGGATTACAGCATTCTTTTGGCGATATCCAGGGCTTCCAGGCGTCGACCCAATAAATAACCAATCAGGTAACTAATAAGATATTCTCTTTCTGTATCCGTCATTAAAACCATCCTTTACGTTATTGATGATTTATTTCAGCAAGGTCTTCAACCGTCAGGCTGGTAAATCGCAGAACGTCCTCAAGAGGGACTCCGGCATCCAGCATGGTTTTGGCGATAGCTCGTATACCTTTCTGAAACCCTTCTTGCCGCAATCTTTCCGCAATAGTCATTAAACTCTCCTTGTGTTTCGGTGAACGTTTGGCAACGCCGTCGATAAAATCGTTAAAACGTACCGCATCGCCGGTTTGTAGTATGTAATTAAACAGCCCTTTGATTTGTCTGTCATTAGCGTATCCACTACTTAATAAGCAGGCCATTTGCTCTACTAGCCCCATCAGGTCGCGTTGACGTATATGTTTTTGGATTAACTCCAGCAGCGCCATACGTCGGTGCTGCATGATTTCATCATCAGGCATGACAGTGACATCAATCAGCGGGAATGCAGAGGCATAAAGCTGTCTGGCCAGTTTGGGATCGGCGAAACAATCCAGCCAACACAGTGAATAGGGATATGGGCTTTCAATGCCGTGGTAAAACAACAATGGCACCACCATCGGCAACGTTTTGTATCCGGCATCCAGGTGATTTTGCATTGCGGCAATGGCGTAGCGCATCATGCGAAATGCGATCAGTTTGTTTGAGGTGCTTTGATGTTCAATCAGACAATAGATGTATCCTGGTCCTTGTTCCGTTTTCACCGACCACAGCACGTCGGAATAGCTTTCACGCAGATCGTCATCAATAAAGCTGCTCGACTCCAGCTTTAGGGTTTTCATATCACAGAGCGCGTGAATAGGTGCCGGTAAATGGAACGCAAGAAAATCGCGCGCCGTCTCCGGTTGGCGTAAAAAGAGTTTGAACAGCGCATCGTGTGGGGTGGAACTCTGCTTTTTGCTCATGGCGTTCCTTCACCTGTTGTTTGAATGTCGCGACTCTACGCGCCACTCCACACCTGTGCATTAGCGAGTTTTCAACTCTGCGAGACGCTTTCAGAGGAACTTACGTTGTACTGCAAGAGTTGCATTTTTATGGAAAGCCGCACGCAAAAAAGCCCGGATGCAAACGCATACCGGGCTTTTCAAAACAGGTAGTAAAACAAGGTTAACGTAACGCCCACCACTCACGCAGACAGGCTTTGCCTTCCGGGCAGCTTTTACAACTGCCAGAGAGGCAGCCGTCAGGTTCTTCCTGAATTCGCACGGCTTTGCCCATACTTTCCAGCTGTTGCAGCATGGCGTTAATCATGGGTTGCGGAGTGTTCAATGTCTGGCTTATCTGGGCCGCTTCCATACGGCCCCGTAATGCCAGCAAATCACGCACCTGAATAAGTGAAGCCATTAATGGCAATCACCGGTGGTGCTGGCTGCACAGCAACTGCTTACCGATTTGCGTGTTGCCAGCAGTTCGATATCGACCCGGCTACGCGCGCGACGCAGCAAACCGATAACCACGATGTTAAACAGGATAACCGCCAGAATGCATACCAGGCTGTAGGTTGGATGCTGGCTGTAGCTGGCGACCTGATAGAACAATGTTGCCAACGAGTAAGCGATATTTAGCCCCCACAGGATGGAGAAGCCCATCCAGCCACGGCTGGATTCACGCGCGATAGCACCCATCACCGAGATACACGGTACATACAGCAGAACGAAAATCAGGTAGCTGTAAGCAGCTGCTGCGCTTCCAAATTTCTGATCCATCACGCCCATCGCTCCGGTACCCATTTCGCCGTCGCCTTTGCTCGCTTCAATGGGGTTCATCAGTACGCTAAGACTGAAGGTGTCTTTCAGGCTCTGCCAGGTTTCATCTACCGCGCTGAATAGCTCTTCACCGAGGTTAAATTCCGCCGGATTGAACTCTTCGTCCTGAATATTTTCTGCGGTGTAGAGGGTGTTGAGCGTACCCACCACCACTTCTTTCGCCATTGCGCCTGTAAACAGGCCAACAGTTGCCTGCCAGTTATCTTCATGTACGCCAATCGGCTTGAAGACCGGGGTGATCACCCGGCTGACGGAAGCCAGCGCCGAGTCGTTGATGTTATCGACGATTTTCCCGCTCAGAGAGAAGCTGTTGAAAGCGCTCAGGAAAATGCTGACGATGATAATCACTTTACCAGCACGCAGAACGAAACCTTTCAGACGCTGCCAGGTCTGGATAATCAGGCTTTTAACGTGTGGTACATGGTAGACCGGTAGCTCCATGACAAACGGCGTCGCTTCACCGCGCATGATGGTGTACTTGAGCATCAGGCCAGTCAGTACCGCCATCACAATACCGAGCATATACAGCGAGAATACCGCCAGTGCGCCGTTCTGTCCGAAGAAGGCGGCCGCAAATACTGCGAAGATGGCCAGACGTGCGCCGCAGGACATAAACGGTGCCATCATAATGGTCATCAGGCGTTCACGCGGCGCATCAAGCGTACGCGCACCCATTACCGACGGTACGTTACAACCGAACCCGACGATCAACGGTACAAAGGATTTCCCGGGCAAGCCCAGCGCCTGCATCAGACGGTCCATCACAAACGCCGCACGCGCCATATAGCCGGAGTCCTCGAGGAAGGAGAGGAACAGGTACATCATGCCGATCTGTGGCACCAGTGGCAGAACGGTGTTAATACCGCCACCCAAGCCCTGGGCGAGGAAGATAGTCAGCCAGTCTGGGAAGTGGAGCGTGTAGCCAATCCACTGAATACCATGCACAAATAGCGCCACGGAGCCGACGTCAAACAGCGGCTGTAACGCCCCGCCGATGTTGATAGCCAGCAGGAACATCAGGTACATCACAAAGAGGAAAATCGGCAGACCGAGGAAACGGTTGAGCACGATTTTATCTACCGCAGTGGTGAAACGGCTGGGTTCTGCCGTCAGGGTGTTGCTTACCACATCACAGATGGCAGCAATGCACTGGTAACGCGCATCGGCAATATGCAGCGCCGGATCGTCCATCTCATTACGCAGACGGGCGAGGGCGGCATCAAGATGCTGCGACGCTTCACCGGCGTAGGCGCGGCTGTAGATATCGCCTTCCAGCATTTGCAGGCCCAGCCAGCGACGTTGTTTGAGCGGGATGTCGGAAGGCATCACTTTTGCCAGTGAATCTGCTTCGTTGAGCAGCGGCTGTGCGTAATGCACCAGTTCCACATTCTCGTTAGCTTTATAGCGATCAATCGCCAGCTTGAGCGCTTCAATACCGCGACCACGAGTTGAAACCAGCGGGATCACCGGGCAGCCAAGACGCGCCGACAGAGCATCAATTTCAATGCGAATATTTTGCTTCTCGGCAATGTCGAGCATGTTCAGCGCCACGATGCAGGGAATGCCGAGTTCCAGCAGTTGTAGCGTCAGGTACAGGTTACGCTCAAGGTTAGACGCATCCACCACGTTAATCAGCAGGTCAGCGTCGCCACTCAAAATGTAGTGACAGGCGATTTGCTCATCGAGCGAGGTCTGCGATGAGATGGTGGTCAGAGAATAGGTGCCGGGGAGGTCCACCAGCGTGACCTGATGATCGGTGGTGGAGAATTGCCCTTCTTTACGTTCGACGGTAACGCCAGCCCAGTTACCTACACGCTGACGTGCGCCAGTGAGCTGGTTAAATAAGGTTGTCTTGCCAGAATTTGGATTACCAATTAAGCCAATGGTTAATTTTTTCATTGTTGTTATCACCGTATTAACAGGAAACCGCTTCCACTTCTAATAAGGCCAGATCTTTTTTGCGTAATACCAGGCTCACACGACGGGTTTCGATATGAATGGGGTCGCCAAGTGGAGCGACGCGCACCACATTAAAAGAGGAGCCAGGTAACATGCCAAGAGAAAGCAGTTTTTGGCGATATGCCGGGCTGATTTCACGGGAAAAGCCAGTGATTTTCCACGCAGTATCTGGAGTGTATTGCATAGGTGCCTACTTGTTTCTCATTAACTGGATAACTACCTCATGGGGCGTTTGACAGCGACATGAGACCAGATGATTTGCCAACGAGGGAGAGATTAAATAATCAACAACACAATGATAATGAGAATGGTTTCTATCAGCAATACTTAAAATGTGTGCGAATGTTGGTTTAGATAATAATCTGCGTGAATGTTGATGTGGCTCAAGGTTATATCGCAGCGAAAATATAATTCGAATGGCGAATTATCAGGGCGGGTTAATGTTTAATTAAGGTTTCAGTTGTTAATGAAGTGATAAATATTGACGAAATATAGTGTGAGTTTCGTTGTGGAATAAAAATGCCGGAGATATTCTCCGGCATTTTTATGTCAGGCATGGCGTTTATTGCCAGATGCGGCGTGAACGCCTGATCTGGCCTACGATCTTGTGCAAATTCGAACCGTAGGCCAATCAGGAGGTTTAACGTTTTTTGCCCATTGCCGCCGCCAGCGCATCCATCATCGCGCTGTTACCGGCAGGCTGCGCTTCACGACCGCGTGGTTTGGCTGCCGGGCGGTTGTTTTGTGAACGTTCATTACCGCCGCTGCGACGGGCGTTGGTTTCGCCAGGCTGCTCGTCCAGACGCATAGTCAGGGCGATACGTTTACGCTGAAGATCCACTTCCAGCACTTTCACCTTCACAATGTCGCCCGCTTTCACCACGGTATACGGATCTTCCACAAACTTGTTCGACAATGAAGAGATGTGAACCAGGCCGTCCTGATGCACGCCAATATCGACAAACGCGCCAAAGTTGGTGACGTTGGTCACCGCACCTTCGAGGATCATACCCGGTTGCAGGTCGTTCATTGTCTCGACGCCATCGGCAAACTGGGCGGTTTTAAATTCCGGACGCGGATCGCGACCCGGTTTTTCCAGCTCTTTGATGATGTCGGTTACCGTCGGCACACCGAATTTCTCATCAGTAAAGTCAGACGCTTTCAGGTTACGCAGTTCGCTGCTGTTACCCATCAGATCTTTCAGTGCCTGCTGTGTTGCTGCCAGAATGCGTTCCACCACCGGATAGGCTTCCGGGTGAACAGTAGAGGCGTCCAGCGGGTTGTCACCGTGGTTAATGCGCAAGAAGCCTGCGCACTGCTCGAAGGCTTTTGGCCCCAGGCGGCTGACTTTTAACAGTTGCTGGCGGTTCTGGAACTGGCCGTTCTCATCGCGCCAGGCCACGATGTTTTGCGCCATCATGCGCGTCAGGCCCGCCACGCGGGTTAACAGCGGAACGGAAGCGGTGTTGAGATCGACGCCAACGGCGTTTACGCAGTCTTCTACTACTGCATCCAGTTTGCGGGCCAGTTGCGTCTGGCTGACGTCATGCTGATACTGACCTACGCCGATAGATTTCGGATCGATTTTCACCAACTCCGCCAGCGGATCCTGCAAACGACGGGCGATAGACACCGCGCCACGCAGCGAAACATCGAGATCCGGGAACTCCTGCGCCGCCAGTTCGGAAGCCGAGTAAACCGACGCGCCTGCTTCGCTGACGATCACTTTCTGTGCAGTCACTTTCGGAAACTGCTTCTGAACGTCGAGATAGAAACGCTCGGTTTCGCGGGAAGCCGTACCGTTACCGATTGCCACCAGTTCAACGTTATGTTTTTCACACAAGGCAGCAACGGTCATCGCTGCTTTTGCGGCTTGTCCGGTGTGCGGATAAATGGTGTCGGTCGCCACCAGTTTACCCGTCGCATCGACTACCGCCACTTTTACCCCGGTACGCAGACCCGGATCGAGGCCCATCGTTGCACGCAGTCCGGCAGGGGCCGCCATCAGAAGATCGTGCAGGTTACGGGCAAAGACGTTGATTGCTTCATCTTCCGCGCGTTCACGCACTGTGCCCATTAGTTCGGTTTCCAGATGCATCAGCACCTTGATGCGCCACGTCCAGCTCACCACGCCTTTGCGCCAGCTATCCGCCGGGGCATTGTTCAGGCGCAGGCCAAGGTGATCCATGATGATTTGCTCGCAATAGCTCTCTTTTGGCGGCTCATCGAACTGCGGATCGGCATTCAGCGAAAGTTGGAGTACGCCTTCGTTACGCCCACGGAACATCGCCAGCGCGCGGTGAGAAGGCACCGTTGACAGCGGTTCGTGATGATCGAAATAGTCGCGGAATTTCGCCCCTTCCTCTTCTTTACCGTTCACCACCGTAGAAACCAAATGCGCGTTCTTCCACAGATAATCACGCACTTTCGCCAGCAGCGCGGCATCTTCGGCAAACCGTTCCATCAGGATATAGCGTGCGCCGTCCAGCGCGGCTTTAGTATCTGCTACGCCTTTATCGGCATCAACATATTGTGCAGCGGCGACTTCTGGCGTGTGTGACGGATCGTTCCACAGCAGGTCGGCCAGTGGCTCAAGTCCTGCTTCAATGGCGATTTGCCCGCGGGTGCGGCGTTTAGGTTTGTAGGGCAGGTAGAGGTCTTCGAGTTCGGTTTTGCTTAAGGTGGCGTTAATAGCATTCGCCAGCTCGTCGGTCAGTTTGCCTTGCTCGGAAATGGACTTGAGGATTGCCTGACGTCTCTCTTCCAGCTCGCGCAAATAGCTCAGACGCGTTTCCAGATTACGCAGCTGCGTGTCATCCAGACCGCCGGTGATTTCCTTACGATAACGTGCGATAAACGGCACGGTATTCCCTTCGTCAAGCAGGCGAACGGCAGCGTCAACCTGTTCCGGGCGCGCCTGAATTTCACCCGCAATAATGCGGCAGAACGAATCATTCATCATGGTTTGAGTTCATCTTTTCGGATCAAAAATCAGGGGATAGTTATACGGACTGGCTGGCAAAAATGCCAGCCATCGGCAGGAGGTTAAGACTCTTCCTTACGGTTTCACGTACTCGATAGCATTAACATACCAGCTCGCTTCCCCGGCAGGGGTATTCACCACCGCCAGATCGCCCACCTCTTTTTTCAGCAATGCGCGAGCCATCGGGGAATCGATAGAGATGTAATCTTTACGGCCAAAAATTTCATCGTAGCCGACAATACGGAAACGGTGAGTCACGCCATCGTCGTTTTCAATCTCCACCCACGCGCCAAAAAAGACTTTGCCTTCCTGTTGCGGGGAGTAATCGACGATTTTGAGATTTTCCATGCATTTAGTGAGATAGCGCACGCGACGGTCGATTTCACGCAGACGCTTTTTATTATACTGATAGTCAGCATTTTCGCTGCGGTCGCCCAGACTTGCAGCCCAGGTCACTTTTTTTGTGACCTCCGGGCGCTCTTCACGCCAGAGATAATTTAGCTCTTGTTTGAGTTTTTCATACCCTTCCCGGGTAACCAGGGGCGTTTTCATCTCGTTGATTCCCTTTGTCTGTTTGATAATGCGCACATTGGGTATAACGTGATCATATCAACAGAATCAATAATGTTTCGCCGAATAAATTGTATACTTAAGCTGCTGTTTAATATGCTTTGTAACAATTTAGGCTGAAATTCATACCAGATTTAGCTGGTGACGAACGTAAGCTTTTTTAAGAATACACGCTTACAAATTGTTGCGAACCTTTGGGAGTACAAAGAATGCAAGAGAACTACAAGATTCTGGTGGTCGATGACGACATGCGCCTGCGTGCGCTGCTGGAACGTTATCTCACCGAACAAGGCTTCCAGGTTCGAAGCGTCGCTAATGCAGAACAGATGGATCGCCTGCTGACTCGTGAATCTTTCCATCTTATGGTACTGGATTTGATGTTACCTGGTGAAGATGGCTTGTCGATTTGCCGACGTCTTCGTAGCCAGAGCAACCCGATGCCGATCATTATGGTGACGGCGAAAGGGGAAGAAGTGGATCGTATCGTTGGCCTGGAGATTGGCGCTGACGACTACATTCCAAAACCGTTTAACCCGCGTGAACTGCTGGCCCGTATCCGTGCGGTGCTGCGTCGTCAGGCGAACGAACTGCCGGGTGCGCCGTCACAGGAAGAGGCGGTAATTGCTTTCGGTAAGTTCAAACTCAACCTCGGGACGCGTGAAATGTTCCGCGAAGATGAGCCAATGCCGCTCACCAGCGGTGAGTTTGCGGTACTGAAGGCGCTGGTTAGCCATCCACGTGAGCCGCTCTCCCGCGATAAGCTGATGAACCTTGCCCGTGGCCGTGAATACTCCGCAATGGAACGTTCCATCGACGTGCAGATCTCGCGTCTGCGCCGCATGGTGGAAGAAGATCCAGCGCATCCGCGTTACATTCAGACCGTTTGGGGTCTGGGCTACGTTTTCGTGCCGGACGGTTCTAAAGCATGAGGCGATTGCGCTTCTCGCCACGAAGTTCATTTGCCCGTACGTTATTGCTCATCGTCACCTTGCTGTTCGTCAGCCTGGTGACGACTTATCTGGTGGTGCTGAACTTCGCGATTTTGCCGAGCCTCCAGCAGTTTAATAAAGTCCTCGCGTACGAAGTGCGTATGTTGATGACCGACAAACTGCAACTGGAGGACGGCACGCAGTTGGTTGTGCCTCCCGCTTTCCGTCGGGAGATCTACCGTGAGCTGGGGATCTCTCTCTATTCCAACGAAGCTGCCGAAGAGGCAGGGCTGCGTTGGGCGCAACACTATGAATTCTTAAGCCATCAGATGGCGCAACAACTGGGCGGCCCGACGGAAGTACGCGTTGAGGTCAACAAAAGCTCGCCTGTCGTCTGGCTGAAAACCTGGCTGTCGCCCAATATCTGGGTACGCGTGCCGCTGACCGAAATTCATCAGGGCGATTTCTCCCCGCTGTTCCGCTATACGTTGGCGATTATGCTATTGGCGATAGGTGGGGCGTGGCTATTTATTCGTATCCAGAACCGACCGTTGGTCGATCTCGAACACGCTGCCTTGCAGGTGGGTAAGGGGATTATTCCGCCGCCGCTGCGTGAGTATGGCGCTTCGGAGGTGCGTTCCGTTACCCGCGCCTTTAACCATATGGCGGCTGGTGTTAAGCAACTGGCGGATGACCGCACGTTGCTGATGGCAGGGGTAAGCCACGACTTGCGCACGCCGCTGACACGTATTCGTCTGGCGACCGAGATGATGAGCGAGCAGGATGGCTACCTGGCAGAATCGATCAATAAAGATATCGAAGAGTGCAATGCCATCATTGAACAGTTTATCGACTACCTGCGCACCGGGCAGGAGATGCCGATGGAAATGGCGGATCTCAACGCAGTGCTCGGTGAGGTGATTGCTGCCGAAAGTGGCTACGAGCGGGAAATTGAAACCGCGCTTTACCCTGGTAGCATTGAAGTGAAAATGCACCCGCTGTCGATCAAACGCGCGGTGGCGAATATGGTGGTGAACGCTGCTCGTTACGGCAATGGCTGGATCAAAGTCAGCAGCGGCACGGAGCCGAATCGCGCCTGGTTCCAGGTGGAAGACGACGGTCCGGGAATTGCGCCGGAACAGCGTAAGCACCTGTTCCAGCCGTTTGTCCGCGGCGACAGTGCGCGCACCATTAGCGGCACTGGGCTAGGCCTGGCGATTGTGCAGCGTATCGTGGATAACCATAACGGCATGCTGGAGCTTGGCACCAGCGAACGGGGTGGGCTTTCCATTCGCGCCTGGCTGCCAATGCCGGTAACGCGGGCGCAGGGCACGACAAAAGAAGGGTAAATAAAACGGGAGGCGAAGGTGCCTCCTGTTTTATTTTGTGCACTCAGTATCTACTGAATGAATACGGTTTCAGACATCGGCACCATACGAAGTAAAGTGTACTGTAAGCTGATTGCAGGCTAGCGTATCCTGATTAGTAAAAGCACACTAAAGGAATAGCTTGATGCAACTTACCAACGAAGAACAAGTACAGATTGCTCGTATAAAAGAAAAAATCCCACGCATTGCCGCACTGGATCCTGAATGTAAGTTATTCGGTTCTGAAGGTTGGAAATATCAATGGCCGAAGCCTGCCAGCGAGGCGGAAATAGCTTCCTGGGAGAAAAAACATAGCGTCACTTTGCCACGGGAATATCGAATTTTTCTTCGCTATATCGCTAATGGCGGTCCGGCACATGCCTACGGTCTTGAATCTTTAGGCGGTACAGATATTTATGGCGATATAACAAAAGAAAGCCCTGTACCGCTTTATATGACGCAGCAGGATGTTGATGTGTTGAATGCTGGCCGTACAGAAGATGATGAAGAATATAGTTTTTTTGACGGCGCATTGACCATTCTCACCCTGGGATGTACTTATGATATTTGCCTGGTGGTGACGGGGCAGTATCGCGGAAGGTTAATGCTGACTGATGGTGATGAAGATTATCCGTTTGATTTTATATATGATAAAAATTTCCTCAACTGGTATGAACGCTGGCTGGACGATTTTATTGCTGGCATGAGTATGAAGGGTTTCGATAGAAGTTTGCCAGGAACGCAAATTCAACTGCGTGAGTGGTTTTTAACTGAGAAAATCCCGGATTTACGTAGATCCATTTTATTCTCGCTATGCCGTTTTCCACAGATAGAACCCGAAACTTTTGCCCTTTGGGAACATGTTTGCCGCACAGAGAATGATAAAGAATTGTGTGAAGAGGCATTCATAAGATTACGCCAAAAAAAAGTTTCTTGTGCTGCAGATATTTTTCGACTCTATTTTACAATGCCAGATGAATTACGTGATATTGCTATTAAAGATCTCCGTTTTGCCTGTAGAGATAGTGTGGTGAATATTGAGGATTATATTCATTCACTGTTAATAATAATGCCTGAACTTGACGATGACACTCTATCCTCAGCTGTCTTTGCTATACGAGAAACAGAGTATAATAAATATGATACTTTTCTGCCGCTTCTCGAACGTATCACTGATGACCGTCAGCAAACATTATTGTGGGCGATGAGTAAGGCGCCTGATTTCAATGAAAGCCGAGGATTCGTTGAGTTGGTATTACCGCTTTTTGCATCATCAAAGATGGAGAATGTAAGGAAGGCTATTTTGTTGCTCATTGAAGTTAAAGATAATCGTATTCCACCATTGGTTGATGAAGCTGCAACTCGTTTCCCTGAACTGACCATTTTACGAGAAAACTACTATCTCAGGACGTGGGGACATAAGCCATAAATTAATGGCTCAGAAATGATCTAACGCGGAGAGAAATATGATCAGGGAACATATTCAGCAAGCGATAAATAATAGGTTAGCATTTGATGGCCCATTCAATGTTGTTCCTGAACCTGCAAGCACTGCGTTTGATGGCCGGATCCCGACATTGAAAAACGGTGTCTGGCAGAAGGCCAGCCCTATGTTGCAGGCGCGTTTTGCACATTGTGGACGTTGGTTAAGCGCTACACATGGAAGCTGGCTAAGTATAAGTGACATGGAAACGCTTTGGCAGGAACACATAGAAGATACGTTTCTTGATGAAATCAAAATGAATGCTGTAGCTTCAAGTGATAATTGGGATAACCATGCCTTGGGACTATTTCGTTCTCATCGCCTGTCACTTTTTGCCGGTAGTGATTACAGTTATGAAATGGTTTTTCTCCTTTGGCTAGATAGTACCGTTGAGCCAGAGGTCTGGGTTTATGACTGCAATGGGGAATCACGTTATAAAGATCTTAATGATTACCTGAATGCATATATTAATGATGACGTAAGCGCCTGTGAGCGCTCCTGGCGAGTAGAATGAATAGCCCCCCTTGCCCCTTTGATCCACAAACCGCACATTACCTCGGTACAGTGCAAATCCACTACAGCCCAACCACCTTCAACGCTGCCGTTAAGCATTATACCTGTTACATTAAAAAGCGTTTTAAAGGGTTTAAATGGGGAATTGGAACCGCTGGCTTATTGGCTATATTGCCCATGATCCCACAATGGTTGAAACCTTCTCATGACTTTAAACTCAACGCAATCAGTACGTTAATTCTTCTATTAATGTTGCCACTCCTCTTATCAATGTTCCTGTTAATCAGCAGAAGAATTAACGATTTTAAGTCAAAAACAAAGCAAGTTACTTTTACGAAACCCGTGCGTTATGCGTTTTATTTCGAGGGAATTGTTTTTTATGAATCTCATCAGCAGGGCATACTTCGCTGGGAAGATTTGTATAGCATTGACTATGAAGAAGATTATTTGTGGCTTTTTCTGCATTTACCGAAGAGTTTTCCCAGAGAAGCGACGAAAGCGTTTTGCGATATTTTCATTCCCGCCAGCGCGATAAAAGCGCAGCCTGAACTGGATACGTTTTTTCGTGAAACACGCCACTCGCTGGATTATCTGTTTGTCCCGTTTAATTCTGACAGAAAATAAAAAATCCCCCGTATCTGGTGAAACGGGGGATTTCGTCGCTTAACTTATCGGATTACAGTTTTGGACCAGCCGCTACCAGCGCGGCACCCGCAGGGGTGTCGGTGTATTTATCGAAGTTGTCGATAAACAGTTTCGCCAGCGTTTCAGCTTTTTCCTGCCACTGTTCCGGAGAAGCGTAGGTGTTACGCGGATCGAGGATTTTAGTGTCTACGCCCGGCAGTTCAGTCGGGATCGCCAGGTTAAACATCGGCAGAGTGAAGGTTTCTGCGTTATCCAGCGAACCGTTGAGGATAGCGTCGATAATGGCGCGGGTATCTTTAATGGAGATACGTTTGCCAGTACCGTTCCAGCCAGTGTTAACCAGATATGCCTGCGCACCCGCCGCTTGCATACGTTTCACCAGCACTTCTGCGTACTGAGTTGGGTGCAGCGACAGGAACGCCGCGCCGAAGCAAGCGGAGAAGGTTGGCGTCGGTTCGGTGATGCCACGTTCAGTACCGGCCAGTTTGGCGGTGAAGCCAGAGAGGAAGTGGTACTGAGTTTGATCGGCAGTCAGGCGAGAAACCGGCGGCAGCACACCAAAGGCGTCTGCGGTCAGGAAGATAACTTTAGTTGCGTGGCCCGCTTTGGAAACCGGTTTAACGATGTTATCGATGTGATAGATCGGATAAGAAACGCGGGTGTTCTCGGTTTTTGAACCATCGTCAAAATCGATAGTGCCATCTTCACGTACGGTGACGTTTTCCAGCAGCGCATCGCGACGGATAGCGTTGTAGATTTCAGGTTCCGCTTCTTTCGACAGCTTGATGGTTTTCGCGTAGCAGCCGCCTTCGAAGTTAAACACGCCGTCGTCATCCCAGCCGTGCTCGTCATCGCCAATCAGGCGACGTTTCGGGTCGGTGGAAAGGGTGGTTTTACCGGTGCCGGAAAGACCAAAGAACACCGCAACATCGCCTTTCTCGCCAACGTTGGCGGAGCAGTGCATAGAAGCGATACCTTTCAGCGGCAGCAGGTAGTTCATCATTGAGAACATCCCTTTCTTCATTTCGCCGCCGTACCAGGTGCCACCAATCAGCTGCATGCGCTCGGTCAGGTTAAACGCCACGAAGTTTTCGGAGTTCAGACCCTGTTCTTTCCACTGCGGGTTAGTGCACTTCGCACCGTTCATAACGATAAAGTCAGGTTTAAAACCAGCCAGCTCTTCATCGCTCGGGCGAATAAACATGTTTTTGACAAAATGCGCCTGCCAGGCCACTTCGGTGATGAAACGGACGGAAAGACGCGTGTCTGGGTTCGCACCACAGAAAGCGTCGACAACGAACAGACGTTTACCGGAAAGCTGTTTGGTCACCAGGCCCTTCAGATGCTGCCAGGTTTCCGGAGAGAGAGGTTTGTTGTCGTTCTTACCTTTGCCTTTATCAGCCCACCAGAAGGTATCGCGAGTGGTATCGTCACGGACGATATACTTATCTTTTGGTGAACGACCGGTGAAGATCCCGGTATCGACGGCAACGGCACCCAGATTAGTTAACACCCCGCGCTCATAACCTGTCAGGCTCGGATCGAGCTCTTCCTGATACAGCAGGTCGTAGCTTGGGTTGTAAACGATATCATGTACGTCACTGATACCATAAGCCTCGAGTTCTTGCGGGGTCAAACCATTGTTAACGCGCATTTCACTGCTCCTTAGCCAATATGTATTGCCTGAATAGTAAAGTCTTTTTGGGGGTGTTAACCGCGACAAGGCTCATAGATTTACGTATCTGGAGAAATTCATATTTGACAAAAAACTCCGTGATTCCTGTCACGAAACGGTTGCTATTATCGCAGAAATAGCATTTTAGGTGTGGAAAATGTTCTTAAAAGGTTAAATCTTGGTTTATATGGCGGGAATATTGTGAGTGGAATCGCATTCCTGAATGAAATTGAAGCAAATTCAATCAGTAAAGTATCGATTCACCACGCTAACTTTTTTTGATTATTTTCTGAAAAAAGCAAAATAGTACTGCCCGGATGCGATAATTAATCCACCTTTTGATTCTGGATAACTAACATGGATAACGTTGAACTTTCACCCGCAACACGCTGGGGGATGATTGCTACCGGATTACTTCAGGGTCTAGTTTGCTACCTACTGATCGCCTGGCTTTCCGGAAAAAATCACAGTTGGATTGTTTATGGCGTGCCTGCGACCGTCGCGTTTTCATCCGTTTTACTCTTCTCCGTGATCTCCTTTAAACAGAAGCGCCTTTGGGGATGGCTGGCGCTGGTGTTTATTGCCACGCTGGGAATGAGCGGCTGGCTGAAGTGGCAAACTGATGGCATGAACCCCTGGATAGCTGAAAAGGCGCTTTGGGATTTTGGTTGCTATCTGCTGCTGATGGCAATGTTGTTGCTACCGTGGATACAACAAAGCCTTCGCATCCGCAATGACAGTAGCCGCTATCGCTATTTTTACCAGTCAGTATGGCATAACGTACTTATATTACTGGTGATTTTTCTCGCCAATGGCCTGACGTGGCTGGTACTTTTACTGTGGGGCGAGTTGTTTAAACTTGTTGGCATCACGTTTTTCAAAACGCTCTTTTTTGCAACCGACTGGTTTATTTATCTCACGTTAGGTCTGGTTACCGCACTGGCGGTGATCCTCGCGCGTACACAGTCACGTTTAATCGACTCTATTCAAAAGTTGTTCACGTTAATCGCCACGGGGTTGCTGCCGTTAGTATCATTGCTAACCCTGATGTTTATCATCACCCTGCCGTTTACGGGCCTGAGCGCGATTTCTCGCCACATCTCCGCCGCCGGGTTGCTGTTGACGCTGGCCTTTTTGCAATTGATTTTAATGGCTATTGTCCGCGATCCGCAAAAAGCGTCACTTCCCTGGACGGGGCCGTTGCGTTGCCTGATTAAAACCGCTCTGCTGGCTGCTCCGCTGTATGTGTTCGTCGCCGCCTGGGCGTTATGGCTGCGGGTCGCTCAGTACGGCTGGACTGTCGACCGCTTGCAGGGCACGCTGGCGGTGCTGGTGTTACTGGTATGGTCGCTGGGGTATTTTGTCAGTATCGTCTGGCGTAAAGGGCAAACCCCTCTTGTTCTTCAGGGCAAAGTGAACCTTGCGGTTTCGTTATTGGTGTTGGTAATACTGGTGCTTCTTAATTCGCCGGTGCTGGATAGTATGCGCATTAGTGTGAACAGTCATATGGCACGTTATCAGAGCGGCAAGAACACGCCAGATCAGGTAAGTCTCTACATGCTCGAACAGAACGGTCGCTATGGACGTGCGGCGCTTGAGTCGCTGAAAAGCGATGCCGAGTATATGAAAGACCCGAAACGCGCACGGGATCTGCTGATGACGTTAGATGGAGAGCAACATCTTCAGGAACAGGTATCGGAAAAAGTATTAGCCGAAAATGTGTTAATTGCCCCAGGCTCTGGCAAACCGGATACGGCATTCTGGTCGGCCTTAATCCAGGATCGCTATAACGTGATGACCTGTATTGAAAAAGACGCCTGCGTACTGGTCGAGCAAGATCTGAATAGTGATGGTCAGGCGGAGCGGATCCTGTTTGCTTTTAATGATGACAGAGTCATTGTCTATGGCTTTGACCCGGCCAGAAAAGAATGGGACGCGCTTGATATGAGTTTACTTCCGAACGAAATAACGAAAGAAAAATTACTCACAGCTGCGAAGGATGGAAAGCTGGGGACGAGGCCGAAAGCGTGGCGCGATCTGACGGTAGATGGTGAAACGCTGGAAATAAACTTAAGCAAATGACAATGCTTTTATCGGATACGACGCTGTATCTGACCAAAATAACTTGCGATTTATTTCATAGGCCTGGTAAGCGCAGCGCATCAGGCCATTACGTCGTAAAATCCGGCAGAGCCCTCTCTGCCGGACATACTCATTAATGAACTTGCGGATCTGCCGGAGACGCGTTGTTGCGGATCTCTGCAATATCCATCGCATTGAACAGATAGTGGTTACCGCAGTAATCACAATGCATGTCAATTTCGCCTTCTTCCGCCAGAATGCTATCCACTTCTTCATCCGGCAGTGTTTTTAGCGCGTCGGCGCAACGTTCACGCGAACAGGTGCATTTGAACTCCACATCCTGCGGATCGTAAACCGTCACCTCTTCTTCGTGATACAAACGCCACAACACTTCGTTTGCCGGTAAGGTCAGCAGTTCTTCGGTTTTGATGGTTTCGGTTAGCGTTGCCAGGTGGTCAAAGTCGTCCTGCTGGGCATTTTGCGCAGGCATTACCTGCAACAACATACCGCCTGCAGCCGGTTTGCCGTCTACGTCGCCGGTGCGAATAAACAGGCGCGTCGGCAGCTGTTCAGAACGCATAAAGTAATCTTCCAGGCAGGCCGCCAGGGTATCACCTTCCAGACCAACCACGCCCTGATAGCGTTCGCCTTCGCTCGGAGTAATGGTGATCACTACGTAACCATTGCCGACCAGCGTTTTCAGGTCGGCATTTTCTGGAATTTCGCCCTGCACGCGCGCCACACCGCGCATCTGCTGTTTGTTGTTTCCGTTGATGACCGCCAGACTCATCGGGCCGTCGCCTTGCAGCTGTACGGTGATATCACCATCAAATTTTAGCGTAGCGGTTAACAGGCTGGTCGCAACCAGCAGTTCTGCCAGCACGTTTTTAACGGGCTGCGGATAATCGTGATTCTCAAGGATCTGTTGCAGGGTTTCCGAAACGGTTACCAGTTCGCCGCGTACGGCAAAGTTTTCAAACAGATAGCGATGTAATTGGTCATGTTGCGGCATAATCATCTCTCTTGCAGGTGACAGTTATTCACTGTCGCCGTGTTTAAATCGTAACAGGTCGCGGCGCTCTTTTTTGTCCGGGCGTCGGTCCGGGTGCGGCATGGTTAAGGCATTAAGTTTACGTGCCAGCGCCATTTTTTCGCGTTTCTCTACACTTTCTGCAGTCTCTTCATACAGCAAGACTGCCTCGCTGGCGGGGCGACGCTGTTCAGTAATCGCCTTTACAATCACCGTTCGTTCGTCATTTCCCTGGCGCAGAGTGAGCGTGGCATTCAGCTCGACGATTTTGCTTGGCTTGCTGCGCTGCCCGTTGTAGTGCACCTTACCGCCTTCGATCATTTCGCGGGCCAGCGCGCGGGTTTTATAAAAACGGGCGGCCCATAGCCATTTATCCAGTCGAACCTCAACAGCAGGTTTTTCTTTCATGGCGTCTCCTTCACATTAGCGAGGGGATCAGGCGGCGGTAGTCATTCAGTGACGGATGGTGCTGATACTGTTTCTCGGCAATCCCGGAGTCAGGATTAGTCACACCGAGGCAGTAACGAATACCAAATTGTGCGGCAGCATCGAGAATCGCTTCGCTGTCATCAATAAACAGCGTTCTTTCAGCTTTCAGACCCGTAGCTTCGGCCACCGCATGCCATAACCGCTGATCCTCTTTCGGATAACCAAATGTGTGGGTGGAAAGTAATAAATCAAGGTGTGCGTCCAGACCGGTATGCTCAAGTTTTACCGCCAGGTTATGCGGATGAGCATTGGTGAGCAAAATTCGTTGCTTACCACTGGCTTTCAGTGCCTCAAGAAACGGAATGGTATCTTCACGCAGCACGGCACGCGGTCCCATCTCAGTGGTCATCGCACAGATATCCAGACCCAGTTGCTCACTCCAGTAATCAAGACAGTACCAGTTTAGCGTATGCTGCACGTCGTGATATTGCTGGCGCATATATTCCATCGCTTCCTGTGGCGTGACCCCGTTTTTCGCCCCCCATGTTTCAGGCACCAGTTTTTGCCAGAAATAGTTATCGAAGGCGAGGTCGAGCAACGTGCCGTCCATATCCAGCAGAACGGTATCTACGTCCTGCCAGGCAATGTTGATATGCATGAGGGAAATCTCCAGAGTGAAGCAATTTGCGCGACAGGGTAGCATAACCTGCCGCGCAAACGTGTTATTCAATAAGGCTTTCTGAAGAGGTAATCAGTTGCGGATTCAGGCAGCTTTCATAATAGGCCTGAATCTCCATCATGCGAGTGCGATGACGCTGGTAACGACGCCATGCCTGTACGCCATTATAGATGGTGCTGCCCAGCATCGTCAGTAGCAAAAGTGTGGTGCTGAGATAGCGCCACAGGCCGGAACGATCCGGGATCGGATGAAGGCCTATATGCTGCGTACCATTGGCGTCGGTGAAGATTTTTGTGACGATGCCTTCGGCGTTAAACGGTGTATGCATCAGCATTTGCGCCAGTTTCTGGAAAGCGTTCCACTGTTCTTGCGGCGGGTAGTCGTAAAGTGATGTTGAAGGCCAGGGTTGATCAACAAAATCGCTGCCTTCGTCGCTGACAATCAGGAATCCGCCGGGGGCCGGACTGTTTAGTGATTGTGCCGCTCGCGCCGTTTCATGCGTGATAAACGGCGCGGTGGAGGTCGCCACCAGGTTATCCAGCGATTCCGCACTCACTGGGCGTAATAACACATTCACGCCATCGAGTTTCCCGGCGTTAGCGCGTTTGACCAGCGCGTCCCAGTCTTTACTGTTGCCGAGATTGACCAGCGCATTTTTCAGTCGCACACAGTCATCTTTGGCAGAACACAGATCCGCTGTCTTCAGTACTATGTCGCCAAAATCATCAAGCAATACCATGCCGGATTTTTGAATTGCTGAACGTAATGAGGCGCTGACGCGAGATTCATCTTCCGGTTTAGGGTGCAGCTGGCGATTAACTGCTTCGGTCAATGCCGTCGCTTTGTTGACCAGTTCAGATTCTGGTAATGGCAATGAGCGGGCGTCATTCCATATGATCTGCGAGCAGTCAAACGGTAAAAAAGGTGAGTTGGTTTTCGCGCTCCAGGTACCGGAAGTGCGAATATTACACATTCCTGTACCGCTAATACGCAATGTATCGCCAACCCGCACGCCAGCGTCAGCCAGTTGTTTCACGCTGGTGGCTTCAATGGTCTGCGCGCCTTTCATCCACGAGAGGGTGAATTTCAGCGGCATATCCAGCGGGATCCAGAATAACAGCATAAACAGCACCAGTAGCGAGCCCGCAGCGATAATCGTACTGCGCAGCCAGTGCTGTAACGGAAAGTTTTTTACTTCATCATGCAGCGAAAGATATCGCCCCTGACGCACTACGTGGCGGTCGAGATAGATATCGATATCGGTTTGTTGGCCGAGATCCTGAGCAATGTAGGGCTGCCAGTGTGCGGGATAGACCAGGTCGATAATACCGAGTGAAATATTGTTGATCTGTTCCTGATCGTTTTCGCCAAACAATCCCCAACGACGGGGTGTACCGCGCAGACAATGAATTTCCCGCAGGGAGGATTTTGCCGGGGGCGCGAATAGCCCCCACAGTCCTGCGCCCAGCAGCAGTAACGCGCCGCCTGCCAGCCACGGAACAAATACATCCGGGGTAATCAGGCAGAAAAAGAACATCAGGAAGGAGGCGACAATCAGCAACGCTTCGCGCAGCCCGCGCGGACGACTTAGCGCATACTCTTCGTGCGTTTCTTTGCGAATATTGAGTAGCTCGATTTGCTCACTCTCTTCTCCGCGAATAGACGCCTGTGTTGACGGAACAGGTTGCAAGGCATAGCCGCGAGTTTCCTGCATGTACTCCTGCAGCGTATGACCGTTGAGTGAAATAACCAGCGGCAGCGAATCGGTATGAATCAGTTCAACGCTATTCTCATCGTTGATGTACTGCTCCCAGAAAGGGGGCAGGTGGACTTCTACCGAATCGAGGTAGTAACGCCATTTATTCGGATCGTCGGTAGAGATGCCGTAACGCGTGATAGCGTGTGTCAGCATCATGACGTTGTTGCTTTCGGCATTCAGCGCCAGAGAGACCGGTGCCGCGCTGGCTCCCGTTGGGCCAGGCACCTGTAATACCTGCGTCAGGCTCTCAAGATAATTTTCAACGGCGCTACGTTCTTCAGGTGTGAGTTTACGCGTTTGCGCATCCGCGAAGGCGTTGGTCCAGGGCAGCTGACGCCGTCTGGATCGCACTTTTATCAGCCATCCCGCAAGTAGTGAGCAGGCCAGCAAAGCAGCTAAAAAAATCACAATGGTGCTCATGCTTTCCCCATCTTACTTAGTCTGTCAGGCGTGGTCAGTCGCACCGGACACAATACATGATTCTGCGGTTGGCTATCGGCAAGCGTGGAGTTTAACTTGAGCATCATTAAGCACATCACAGTAACCGCTGATCATAGCAAACCCTCTGAAGGCGGAATATCAGCAAATTCCTGGAGTTATTTCAACCTATTGACTTTTAATTTGATTTGAGGATGATTATTTAATAAGTTACATAAATGTAAATAACATGCAATTCACATTGCCGAAAGCGTGTCCGATATCGCACAATAACCGCTGATTTCACAGCATAGATCCCACGATGAGCAAATCATTACAAAAACCCACCATTCTGAATGTTGAAACTGTAGCCCGTTCACGACTGTTTACCGTCGAAAGCGTGGATCTGGAGTTCAGCAATGGCGTGCGGCGTGTTTATGAACGAATGCGTCCAACCAACCGGGAAGCGGTGATGATTGTGCCGATTGTGGACGATCACCTGATCCTGATCCGCGAATACGCAGTGGGAACGGAATCCTACGAATTAGGTTTTTCGAAAGGATTAATTGATCCGGGTGAAAGCGTCTACGAAGCCGCTAACCGCGAGCTAAAAGAAGAGGTTGGATTTGGTGCGAACGATCTGACTTTTTTGAAGAAGCTCAGCATGGCACCGTCTTACTTTTCCAGCAAAATGAATATCGTGGTAGCGCAAGATCTCTACCCGGAATCGCTGGAAGGCGATGAGCCAGAGCCGCTACCACAGGTGCGCTGGCCGCTGGCGCATATGATGGATTTGCTGGAAGATCCTGACTTCAACGAAGCACGTAATGTCAGCGCACTGTTCCTCGTGCGCGAGTGGTTGAAGGAGCAGGGGCGAGTGTAAATGCGTGAAGTTTGCCTGATGCACAATGCTTATCAGGCCTGCGAGACTCCTGCAATATATTGATTTTTCTCGATATTTTCAGACGGATAACGTGTTCACGCCGTATCCGGTATAAATAAAGTGACACTTTGTCAGCAAACAGAAAAAGGCGCCGAAGCGCCTTTTTAATCAGAACAATTCCTGTGCCTCGCCATTATCGATAATGGTCGTTCCCACCTCGTGCACCGCCTGTTGTGTCGGCTGTGTACCTTCGATGAAATACTCTTCGCGGCTGTTGCCACCATTAGCTAACTGCCCGGTGCTGCGATCGATATTCACCGTCACAATACCCGGCGGCGGCGTCAGCGGCTGCTCCGGCACACCTTCAAGAACGGCTTTCATATAAGCGTCCCATGCAGGCTGGGCACTCTTGGCACCGCCTTCGTAACCTGAGATCTGATCTTTAATCGCTCCGGAAGCCGTTGTATGACCGAGATTACGGCGGTGATCATCAAAGCCAATCCAGACCGAGGTCACAACGCCCGGACCGTAACCCGAAAACCACGCATCTTTCGAACTGTTAGTGGTACCGGTTTTCCCGCCGATATCGCGACGCTGCAAATCACGACCTGCACGCCAGCCGGTACCCTGCCAGCCTGGCTCACCAAAGATATTGGTGTTCAAAGCACTCTTAATCAGGAATGCCAGCGGAGTGTTGATGACGTGCGGTGCGTACTCCTGCGCGCCAGTCTTCGCGACTAACGCCTGATTCGCCTGCTCCAGCTGCGGCATTGGTACAGAAACATTCTGCTGCTCGCGGGAGATAGCGACATCTTCAACATCGTTATTTTCCAGCACGTTCGATTTCTGCGTATCACCGTAAATCACCGGAATATCGCATTCCGGGCAGGCTACTTTCGGTTTCGCTTCGAAAATCACGCCGCCCTGATCGTTTTCAATTTTGCTGATAAACCACGGGTCCACCAGGAAGCCGCCGTTCGCCATTACCGCGTAGCCGCGCGCCACCTGCATTGGGGTGAAGGACGCTGAACCCAGCGCCAGCGATTCGGTGTGGACAATGTTTTGCGCCGGGAAGCCGAAGCGTTGCAGATATTCTGCAGCGTAGTCGACGCCCATCGCCCGCATTGCGCGTACCATCACCACGTTTTTCGACTGGCCCAGTCCCTGACGTAAGCGAATTGGACCGGCATACTGTGGTGGTGAGTTCTTCGGCTGCCAGTCAGAACCGGCACCTGCATCCCAGCGGGAAATTGGCACATCGTTCAACATACTTGCCAGCGTCAGACCTTTATCCATCGCCGCGGTGTAGAGGAACGGTTTGATGTTGGAACCTACCTGACGCAGTGCCTGGGTGGCGCGGTTAAACTTGCTCTGATTGAAATCAAAGCCACCGACCAGCGCCATAACGGCACCGTTTTGCGGATTGATCGACACCAGCGCCGAGTTCACTTCCGGCACTTGTGCCAGCCACCATGCATCGCCAACCTGACGAACCCAGATTTGCTGACCCGTTTGCAGAACATCGGTCACTTTACGCGGCGTCGGTCCCTGCTGAGTATCCGAACGGTAAGGACGCGCCCAGCGAACGCCTTCCATACTCAATGCGACGGTCGACCCGTCCGCCAGCATCGCCGTCGCTTCCTGAGGATTGGCGCTGGTGACTGCGGCAGGCAGCAGCGGACCATAGGTCGGCAGCGCCTTCAGCGTATCGGTAATCTTGTTGTTATCCCACGCCGATTCGCCCACTTTCCACAGCACATTTGCCGGGCCGCGATAGCCGTGGCGCATGTCGTAGTCCAGCACGTTATTACGTACTGCCTGCTGTGCGGCCTGCTGTACTTTGCGGGTGATGGTGGTGTAAATGCGATAACCGTCTTCATAGGCACTTTCGCCATAACGGTTATACATCTCCTGGCGCACCATTTCGCTCAGGTATGGCGCAGAGAAAGCAATCTCCGGCGCGTGATAGTTAGCGTTAATCGCCTCAGTGCGTGTCTGATCGAACTGTTGTTGGGTGATATACCCTTCATCCAGCATCCGCGACAGTACGACGTTACGCCGCGCGACAGCACGATCCATTGAGTAGAGCGGATTAAAGGTGGAAGGCGCTTTCGGCAGCCCGGCTATCACCGCCATTTCGTTCAGCGTCAGTTGGTCGACCGTTTTACCGAAATAGACTTGTGCCGCAGCACCGACACCATAGGCGCGGTAACCGAGGTAAATCTTGTTCAGATAAAGCTCGAGGATCTCGTCTTTCGTCAGCAACTGTTCAATGCGAATCGCGAGGAAGACTTCCTTAATCTTACGCATCAGCGTGCGTTCTGGACTGAGGAAGAAGTTTCTCGCCAGCTGCTGGGTAATGGTACTCGCCCCTTGTGACGCGTGGCCGGAGAACAGCGCCACACTTGCCGCACGGAAGATCCCCACCGGGTCAACGCCGTGATGCTCGTAGAAGCGGCTGTCTTCCGTCGCGATAAAGGCTTTCACCATCTCCGGCGGGATTTGATCCAACGTAACCGGAATACGACGTTTCTCACCGTATTGAGCAATCAGCTCGCCATCGGCGCTGTAAATCTGCATCGGAATTTGCAGGCGAACATCTTTTAATGTCGCCACATCCGGCAGTTGTGGCTCGATGTAGCGGTATAGGCCATAAATCGAGCCTGCTCCCAGCAGAATGCAACAGACTGCAAGGATCAAAAAATACTTTACGAACTTCACTGGAAATTTCCCATTTAGTTTCATTTGGGCAGTTTATAAACAAACGCGCGGTAGTATAAAGGCAAGCCAGACGCATTGATATACCCGTCAGAGTGACGGGTGATAAGGAGATCATCACAATGGCATTTAAGATCTGGCAAATTGGTTTGCATTTACAACAGCAAGAAGCGGTGGCGGTTGCGATCGTGCGGGGCGCAAAAGAATGCTTTTTGCAACGCTGGTGGCGGTTGCCGCTGGCGAACGACATAATCAAAGATGGGCGGATTGTCGATGCACAGCGGCTGGCTAAAACGTTGTTACCGTGGAGTCGCGAACTGCCGCAGCGTCATCACATTATGTTGGCGTTTCCCGCCAGTCGCACATTACAGCGGTCATTTCCGCGCCCGTCGATGTCCCTTGGTGAGCGGGAGCAAACGGCCTGGCTGTCCGGGACGATGGCCCGCGAGCTGGATATGGATCCGGACTCCCTGCGCTTCGATTACAGCGAAGACTCACTCAGTCCCGCCTATAACGTGACTGCCGCGCAAAGCAAAGAGCTGGCAACGCTGCTTACTCTGGCAGAAAGGTTGCGTGTTCATGTTAGTGCGATCACCCCGGATGCCAGTGCATTACAGCGATTCCTGCCTTTTTTACCTTCTCATCAGCAATGTCTGGCCTGGCGTGATAACGAACAGTGGCTGTGGGCGACGCGCTATAGCTGGGGGCGCAAACTGGCGGTGGGGATGACTAGCGCGAAGGAGCTGGCGGCAGCGTTATCCGTTGATCCCGAAAGCGTCGCGCTATGTGGCGAAGGCGGATTTGACCCCTGGGAGGCGGTTTCTGTTCGTCAGCCGCCGCTACCGCCGCCAGGTGGAGACTTTGCCATCGCGCTGGGGCTGGCGCTAGGGAAGGCGTACTGATGAACCCGCCAATTAATTTTTTGCCCTGGCGACAGCAACGCCGGACCGCTTTTCTTCGTTTCTGGTTGCTGATGTTCGTTGCGCCTCTGCTGCTGACCGTCGGGATAACGCTAATATTGCGTCTGACAAGCAACGCCGAAGCTCGCGTAGATGCCGTTTTGCTTCAGGCGGAACAACAACTCGCCCACAGCTTACAAATAACGAAACCACGTTTGCTGGAGCGCCAACAAATTCGTGAGCAGCGTTTGCAAAGGCAGCGCCAGCGACAATTTACCCGTGACTGGCAATCTGCGCTGGAAGCACTGGCGGCGCTTTTACCCGAGCATGCCTGGCTGACAACGATAAGCTGGCAGCAGGGAACGCTGGAGATCAAGGGGCTGACAACAAGCATTACCGCGTTAAACGCGCTGGAAACGTCACTCCGCCAGGATGCTTCTTTTCATCTCAATCAGCGGGGGGCCACGCAGCAGGATGCGCAGGGACGCTGGCAATTTGAGTATCAGTTAACAAGGAAGGTTAGCGATGGACATGCTCTTTGACTGGTGGTTCGCCACATCATCCCGCCTCCGCCAGCTTTGCTGGGCATTCTGGTTGATGATGTTAGTTACGCTCATTTTTCTGTCATCGACACACCAGGAAGAGAGCGACGCATTAATTCGACTACGGGCAAGTCATTACCAGCAGTGGGCCGCACTGTATCGCCTGGTAAACACCACTCCCTTCAGCGAGGAAAAAACGCAGCCCTTTTCGCCACTGGATTTTCAGTTATCCGGCGCGCAACTGGTTTACTGGCATCCATCCGCGCAGGGAGGTGAGTTGGCGTTGAAAACGCTGTGGGAAGCAGTACCGTCGGCATTTACACGGCTGGCAGAGCGCAACGTCAGCGTGAGCCGTTTTTCGTTAAGCGTGGAAGGTGATGACCTTTTGTTCACGCTACAACTGGAGACGCCGCATGAGGGTTAAACGCTGGTTGTTGGCAGGTATTGCATTGTGCCTTTTAACCGGTATGCGTGACCCTTTTAAACCGCCGGAAGATCTATGCCGGATTAGCGAACTTAGCCAGTGGCGCTATCAGGGGATGGTAGGGCGAGGCGAGCGCATCATCGGTGTAATAAAAGATGGGCAAAAAAAATGGCGACGGGTGCAGCAAAACGATGTGCTGGAAAACGGCTGGACGATCTTACAGCTAACGCCAGACGCACTAACGCTGGGAACCGGGACAAACTGCGAACCGCCACAATGGTTGTGGCAACGGCAAGGAGATACAAATGAAGCAATGGATAGCCGCACTACTGTTGATGCTGATACCCGGCGTACAGGCGGCAAAGCCGCAAAAAGTGACGCTGATGGTGGATGACGTTCCGGTAGCTCAGGTGTTGCAGGCGCTGGCTGAACAGGAGAAGTTGAACCTGGTGGTGTCGCCAGACGTCAGCGGTACGGTGTCGTTACATCTAACAGATGTTCCCTGGAAGCAAGCACTACAAACTGTAGTGAAAAGCGCCGGACTGATAACGCGTCAGGAGGGCAACATTCTCTCGGTGCATTCCGTTGCCTGGCAGAATGACAATATCGCCCGTCAGGAGGCGGAGCAGGCGCGGGCGCAGGCAAATCTGCCGCTGGAAAATCGCAGTATAACCCTGCAATACGCCGACGCGGGAGAACTGGCGAAAGCGGGGGAGAAGCTACTGAGTGCCAAAGGGAGTATGACCGTCGATAAACGCACCAATCGCCTTTTGCTGCGAGATAACAAAGCGGCGTTAAGCGCGCTTGAACAGTGGGTAGCGCAAATGGATCTGCCGGTCGGGCAGGTTGAGCTGTCGGCGCATATTGTCACCATTAATGAAAAAAGTTTGCGTGAGTTAGGCGTGAAATGGACGTTGGCTGATGCGCAACAAGCTGGTGGCGTTGGGCAAGTCACCACGCTTGACAGCGACCTCTCCGTAGCGACGGCGACAACGCATGTCGGTTTTAACATTGGACGCATCAACGGACGTTTACTGGATCTTGAGCTTTCCGCGCTCGAACAAAAACAGCAGCTGGATATTATCGCCAGTCCGCGTCTGCTGGCCTCACATCTTCAGCCTGCCAGCATTAAACAGGGGAGCGAAATTCCATATCAGGTTTCCAGCGGGGAAAGTGGCGCGACGTCGGTGGAATTTAAAGAGGCCGTCCTGGGGATGGAAGTTACGCCCACGGTGTTACAAAAAGGTCGCATCCGGCTGAAATTACACATCAGCCAGAACGTTCCGGGGCAGGTGCTACAGCAGGCCGATGGCGAAGTGCTGGCGATTGATAAGCAGGAGATCGAAACGCAGGTCGAGGTCAAAAGCGGAGAAACGTTGGCGCTGGGTGGCATTTTTACCCGTAAAAATAAATCGGGTCAGGATAGCGTACCGTTGCTTGGCGACATTCCCTGGTTCGGGCAATTATTTCGTCATGACGGAAAAGAAGATGAACGACGCGAGTTAGTGGTGTTTATCACGCCACGACTGGTTTCCAGTGAGTAAACAGCCGTAAAAGCGGTAATGTTTTTACGCTGAACGTGTTTCATCTATTTGACGCGCGCAGGTATTTAGCATACAAGGAGTACCGATTTGAGAGTTGGTGCTCTTCGCTGCCTGCGTTCCATGATGATGATTTATCATTCAGGCGGCATTTTGTTGTCTTTTTTACGCTAATCTTACCCGGTGATTTATCGCCAGAGCGGTGGTAGCAAGGCAGCGCGCTTGCAGCGACCAGATATGCAGAGGGATGGGTGATTTATTCAGTTGCCAAACCCGCTGGAGTATTGAGATAATTTTCAGTCTGACTCTCGCAATATCTTATGAGGTTTCAGTTCATGTCCTGCGGCGCTCTCTGAGCGAAGCGGGTTTATCATTAACGAATAGTCTTAGTAGTACCGAAAAAATGGCAGAGAAACGCAATATCTTTCTGGTTGGGCCTATGGGTGCCGGAAAAAGCACTATTGGGCGCCAGTTAGCTCAACAACTCAATATGGAATTTTACGATTCCGATCAAGAGATTGAGAAACGAACCGGAGCTGATGTGGGCTGGGTTTTCGATTTAGAAGGCGAAGAAGGCTTCCGCGATCGCGAAGAAAAGGTCATCAATGAGTTGACCGAGAAACAGGGTATTGTGCTGGCTACTGGCGGCGGCTCTGTGAAATCCCGCGAAACGCGTAACCGTCTTTCCGCTCGTGGCGTTGTCGTTTATCTTGAAACGACCATCGAAAAGCAACTTGCACGCACGCAGCGTGATAAAAAACGCCCGTTGCTGCACGTTGAAACACCGCCGCGTGAAGTTCTGGAAGCGTTGGCCAATGAACGCAATCCGCTGTATGAAGAGATTGCCGACGTGACCATTCGTACTGATGATCAAAGCGCTAAAGTGGTCGCAAACCAGATTATTCACATGCTGGAAAGCAACTAATTCTGGCTTTATATACACTCGTCTGCGGGTACAGTAATTAAGGTGGATGTCGCGTTATGGAGAGGATTGTCGTTACTCTCGGGGAACGTAGTTACCCAATTACCATCGCATCTGGTTTGTTTAATGAACCAGCTTCATTCTTACCGCTGAAATCGGGCGAGCAGGTTATGTTGGTCACCAACGAAACCCTGGCTCCTCTGTATCTCGATAAGGTCCGCGGCGTACTTGAACAGGCGGGTGTTAACGTCGATAGCGTTATCCTCCCTGACGGCGAGCAGTATAAAAGCCTGGCTGTACTCGATACCGTCTTTACGGCATTGTTACAAAAGCCTCATGGTCGCGATACTACGCTGGTGGCGCTTGGCGGCGGCGTAGTGGGCGATCTGACCGGCTTCGCGGCGGCGAGTTATCAGCGTGGTGTACGTTTCATTCAAGTCCCGACGACGTTACTGTCGCAGGTCGATTCCTCCGTTGGCGGCAAAACCGCGGTCAACCATCCCCTCGGTAAAAACATGATTGGCGCGTTCTACCAGCCTGCTTCAGTGGTGGTGGATCTCGACTGTCTGAAAACGCTTCCCCCGCGTGAGTTAGCGTCGGGGCTGGCAGAAGTCATCAAATACGGCATTATTCTTGACGGTGCGTTTTTCAACTGGCTGGAAGAGAATCTGGATGCGTTGTTGCGTCTGGACGGTCCGGCAATGGCGTACTGTATTCGCCGTTGTTGTGAACTGAAGGCAGAAGTTGTCGCTGCCGACGAGCGCGAAACCGGGTTACGTGCTTTACTGAATCTGGGACACACCTTTGGTCATGCCATTGAAGCTGAAATGGGGTATGGCAATTGGTTACATGGTGAAGCGGTTGCTGCGGGTATGGTGATGGCGGCGCGGACGTCGGAACGTCTCGGGCAGTTCAGTTCTGCCGAAACGCAGCGTATTATAACCCTGCTCACGCGGGCTGGGTTACCGGTCAATGGGCCGCGCGAAATGTCCGCGCAGGCGTATTTACCGCATATGCTGCGTGACAAGAAAGTCCTTGCGGGAGAGATGCGCTTAATTCTTCCGTTGGCAATTGGTAAGAGTGAAGTTCGCAGCGGCGTTTCGCACGAGCTTGTTCTTAACGCCATTGCCGATTGTCAATCAGCGTAACAACAAGAAAGGTCAGGCCGCTTATCAAGCGGTCTATTAGCTTCAGGTTAATTGCAACGTGGTAAGCATTAACCTTTTAGTGGGGTGTTAAATGGATGAATTCAAACCAGAAGACGAGCTGAAACCCGATCCCAGCGATCGTCGTACTGGTCGTTCTCGTCAATCTTCTGAGCGTACTGAACGTGGCGAACCGCAGATCAATTTTGATGATATTGAACTTGATGACACTGACGATCGCCGTCCGACTCGTGCGCAAAAAGAGCGCAATGAGGAACCGGAAATCGAAGAAGAAATTGACGAATCCGAAGATGAAACCGTGGATGAAGAGCGCGTAGAGCGTCGTCCGCGTAAGCGCAAAAAAGCAGCCAGTAAACCCGCTTCTCGTCAGTATATGATGATGGGCGTCGGCATTCTGGTTCTCCTGCTGTTGATCATCGGTATCGGTTCTGCGCTAAAAGCCCCCTCGACCTCTTCCAGCGATCAAACCGCGTCTGGCGAGAAGAGTATTGATCTTGCTGGCAATGCGACCGATCAGGCGAATGGCGTGCAGCCAGCGCCGGGAACCACGTCTGCGGAAAATACTCAGCAGGATGTTTCTCTGCCGCCGATCTCTTCTACGCCGACTCAAGGGCAAACCCCGGCGGCAACGGATGGTCAACAACGTGTTGAAGTGCAGGGTGACCTGAACAATGCGCTGACCCAGCCACAAAATCAGCAACAGTTGAATAATGTGGCGGTCAATTCCACGTTGCCGACTGAACCCGCGACGGTCGCGCCTGTTCGCAATGGCAATGCATCGCGTGACACGGCGAAAACGCAAACCGCTGAACGTCCGGCCACTACGCGTCCAGCTCGCCAGCAGGCGGTGATTGAACCGAAAAAACCGCAAGCAACCGTGAAAACGGAACCGAAGCCGGTAGCACAGACGCCGAAGCGTACTGAACCAGCTGCTCCTGTGGCGAGCACGAAGGCACCGGCTGCGACCTCTACGCCAGCACCAAAAGAGACCGCAACTACGGCTCCAGTACAGACGGCATCCCCGGCGCAAACCACGGCAACACCAGCCGCTGGAGGGAAGACCGCAGGTAATGTTGGTTCGTTGAAATCGGCACCGTCCAGCCATTACACTCTGCAGCTGAGCAGTTCCTCTAACTACGACAACCTGAACGGTTGGGCGAAGAAAGAGAATCTGAAAAACTACGTTGTCTATGAAACGACGCGTAATGGTCAGCCGTGGTATGTCCTGGTTTCTGGCGTGTACGCTTCGAAAGAAGAGGCGAAAAAAGCGGTATCTACATTGCCAGCAGATGTCCAGGCCAAAAACCCGTGGGCGAAACCGCTGCGTCAGGTACAGGCCGATCTGAAGTAATCAAGGTTATCTCCCGCAATGGTTTATCATCGCGGGAGTTGCCTGAAGCGCTGGATGCTGTCGGAGCTTTCTCCACAGCCGGAGAAGGTGTAATTAGTTAGTCAGCATGAAGAAAAATCGCGCTTTTTTGAAGTGGGCAGGGGGCAAGTATCCCCTGCTTGATGATATTAAACGGCATTTGCCCAAGGGCGAATGTCTGGTTGAGCCTTTTGTAGGTGCCGGGTCGGTGTTTCTCAACACCGACTTTTCTCGTTATATCCTTGCCGATATCAATAGCGACCTGATCAGTCTCTATAACATTGTGAAGATGCGTACTGATGAGTACGTACAGGCCGCACGCGAGCTGTTTGTTCCCGAAACAAATTGCGCCGAGGTTTACTATCAGTTCCGCGAAGAGTTCAACAAAAGCCAGGATCCGTTCCGTCGGGCGGTACTGTTTTTATATTTGAACCGCTACGGTTACAACGGCCTGTGTCGTTACAATCTGCGCGGTGAGTTTAACGTGCCGTTTGGCCGCTACAAAAAACCCTATTTCCCGGAAGCAGAGTTGTATCACTTCGCTGAAAAAGCGCAGAATGCCTTTTTCTATTGTGAGTCTTACGCCGATAGCATGGCGCGCGCAGATGATGCATCCGTCGTCTATTGCGATCCGCCTTATGCGCCGCTGTCTGCGACCGCCAACTTTACGGCGTATCACACAAACAGTTTTACGCTTGAACAACAAGCGCATCTGGCGGAGATCGCCGAAGGTCTGGTTGAGCGCCATATTCCAGTGCTGATCTCCAATCACGATACGATGTTAACGCGTGAGTGGTATCAGCGCGCAAAATTGCATGTCGTCAAAGTTCGACGCAGTATAAGCAGCAACGGCGGCACACGTAAAAAGGTGGACGAACTGCTGGCTTTGTACAAACCAGGAGTCGTTTCACCCGCGAAAAAATAATTCTCAAGGAGAAGCGGATGAAACAGTATTTGATTGCCCCCTCAATTCTGTCGGCTGATTTTGCCCGCCTGGGTGAAGATACCGCAAAAGCCCTGGCAGCTGGCGCTGATGTCGTGCATTTTGACGTCATGGATAACCACTATGTTCCCAATCTGACGATTGGGCCGATGGTGCTGAAATCTCTGCGTAATTATGGCATTACTGCCCCTATTGATGTGCATCTGATGGTGAAACCGGTCGATCGCATTGTGCCAGATTTCGCTGCCGCTGGTGCCAGCATCATAACTTTTCATCCAGAAGCCTCCGAGCATGTTGACCGCACGCTGCAACTGATTAAAGAAAATGGCTGTAAAGCGGGGCTGGTATTTAACCCGGCGACACCGCTGAGCTATCTGGATTACGTGATGGATAAGCTGGATGTGATCCTACTGATGTCCGTCAACCCTGGTTTCGGCGGTCAGTCTTTCATTCCTCAAACACTGGATAAACTGCGCGAAGTACGTCGTCGTATCGACGAGTCTGGCTTCGACATTCGACTGGAAGTGGACGGCGGCGTGAAGGTGAACAACATTGGCGAAATCGCTGCGGCAGGTGCCGATATGTTCGTCGCTGGTTCGGCCATTTTCGATCAGCCAGACTACAAAAAGGTCATTGATGAAATGCGCAGTGAACTGGCAAAGGTAAGTCATGAATAAGTTTGAAGATATTCGCGGCGTCGCTTTTGATCTCGATGGTACGCTGGTCGACAGTGCTCCTGGTCTGGCTGCTGCGGTAGATATGGCGCTGTATGCGCTGGAGTTGCCCGTCGCAGGTGAAGAGCGTGTTATTACCTGGATTGGTAATGGCGCAGATGTTCTGATGGAGCGTGCATTGACCTGGGCGCGTCAGGAACGTGCGACTCTGCGTAAAACAATGGGTAAACCGCCCGTTGATGACGACATTCCGGCAGAAGAACAGGTACGTATTCTGCGTAAACTGTTTGATCGCTACTATGGCGAGGTTGCCGAAGAGGGGACGTTTTTGTTCCCGCACGTTGCCGATACGCTGGGCGCATTGCAGGCAAAAGGCCTGCCGCTAGGTCTGGTCACCAACAAACCGACGCCGTTCGTCGCGCCACTGCTCGAAGCCTTAGATATCGCAAAATACTTTAGCGTGGTCATTGGCGGCGATGATGTGCAAAACAAAAAACCGCATCCGGACCCACTGTTACTGGTGGCTGAGCGGATGGGCATTGCCCCACAACAGATGCTGTTTGTTGGCGACTCACGCAATGATATTCAGGCAGCAAAAGCGGCAGGTTGCCCTTCTGTTGGTTTAACCTATGGATATAACTACGGCGAGGCTATCGATCTTAGCCAGCCTGATGTAATTTATCAGTCTATCAATGACCTTCTGCCCGCACTAGGGCTTCCGCATAGCGAAAATCAGGAATCGAAAAATGACTAAGCCCATCGTTTTTAGTGGCGCACAGCCCTCAGGTGAATTGACCATTGGTAACTACATGGGTGCGCTGCGTCAGTGGGTAAACATGCAGGATGACTACCATTGCATTTACTGTATCGTTGACCAACACGCGATCACCGTGCGCCAGGATGCACAGAAGCTGCGTAAAGCGACGCTGGATACGCTGGCCTTGTATCTGGCTTGTGGTATCGATCCTGAGAAAAGCACCATTTTTGTTCAGTCCCACGTGCCGGAACATGCGCAGTTAGGCTGGGCACTGAACTGCTATACCTACTTCGGCGAACTGAGCCGCATGACGCAGTTTAAAGATAAATCTGCGCGTTATGCCGAGAACATCAACGCGGGTCTGTTTGACTATCCGGTGCTGATGGCGGCGGATATCCTACTGTATCAAACCAACCTGGTGCCGGTGGGTGAAGACCAGAAACAGCACCTGGAACTGAGCCGCGATATCGCCCAGCGTTTCAACGCGCTGTATGGCGATATTTTTAAAGTACCGGAGCCGTTTATTCCGAAATCTGGCGCGCGCGTAATGTCTCTGCTGGAGCCGACCAAGAAGATGTCCAAGTCTGACGATAACCGCAATAACGTTATCGGCCTGCTGGAAGATCCGAAATCGGTAGTTAAGAAAATCAAACGCGCGGTCACTGACTCCGACGAGCCGCCGGTAGTTCGTTACGACGTGCAGAATAAAGCGGGCGTTTCCAACCTGCTGGATATCCTTTCTGCGGTAACTGGCCAGAGCATCCCGGAACTGGAAAAACAGTTCGAAGGCAAGATGTATGGTCATCTGAAAGGCGAAGTGGCTGATGCCGTTTCTGGTATGCTGACTGAATTGCAGGAACGTTATCACCGTTTCCGCAACGACGAAGCCTTCCTGCAACAGGTGATGAAAGACGGCGCAGAAAAAGCCAGCGCACACGCTTCCCGTACGCTAAAAGCGGTGTACGAAGCGATTGGATTTGTGGCGAAGCCGTAATATCAAAACGCTCGGACAGTCCCCTCGCCCCTTTGGGGAGAGGGTTAGGGTGAGGGGAGCAGGCAAGCGCCAGTGCGAATTACCCTCTGCTCGCATTGTCGAATAAATCAATTCGTCATCACTCTGAAACCGGGGAAACCCGGTTTTTTATCCTCCTATTTGCAATAATCCGAAAAAATGTGAAGCGCCTCGCCGTTTCCACATCTCGCTGTTGCGCCTTATCTTCGAATTCCTGAATATATAAATATTCAATTTAATGAAAATTTACTATGCGTCGAACGTTTATCAAAAAAGAAGGCGTCGTCATCACGACACTGGCCCGTTATTTGTTGGGTGAAAAATGCGGTAATCGACTGAAAACCATAGATGAACTGGCAACTGAATGCCATTCATCCGTTGGCCTGACGCAGGCCGCGTTGAAAACGCTGGAATCAAGCGGTGCGATACGAATTGAACGCCGCGGGCGCAATGGCAGTTATCTGGTGGAAATGGATAACAAAGCACTGCTGAGTCATGTGGATATCAACAACGTTGTGTGTGCCATGCCTTTGCCCTATACCCGCTTGTACGAAGGTTTAGCAAGCGGGCTGAAAGCCCAGTTTGATGGCATTCCTTTTTACTATGCGCATATGCGCGGCGCGGATATTCGCGTGGAGTGTCTGCTTAATGGCGTGTATGACATGGCGGTGGTTTCCCGACTGGCGGCGGAAAGTTATCTCACACAAAAAGGCTTATGCCTCGCGCTGGAGTTGGGGCCGCATACCTACGTTGGTGAGCATCAGTTGATTTGCCGTAAAGGGGAGTCTGCAAAGGTGAAACGCGTGGGGCTGGATAACCGTTCGGCGGATCAGAAAATTATGACCGATGTCTTTTTTGGCAGTAGCGATGTAGAACGTGTCGATCTCTCATATCACGAGAGTTTACAACGCATTGTTAAAGGCGATGTCGATGCGGTGATCTGGAACGTGGTAGCGGAGAGCGAACTGGCCATGCTGGGATTAGAAGCGATGCCACTGACGAACGATCCGCGATTTTTACAGGCTACTGAAGCCGTGATACTAACGCGTGCCGATGATTACCCAATGCAACAACTACTACGTACGGTTGTAGATAAACACGTCCTGCTTGCTCATCAACAGCGAGTAGTCAGTGGGGAACAGGAACCCAGTTATTAAACGAAAGGCATCTGAAATGGAAACCAGACTCAACCTGCTTTGTGAGGCAGGCGTTATTGATAAGGACATCTGCAAAGGCATGATGCAGGTCGTCAACGTACTGGAAACAGAGTGTCATCTACCGGTACGCAGCGAGCAAGGAATGATGGCGATGACACATATGGCGAGCGCACTGATGCGCAGTCGCCGTGGTGAAGAAATAGAGCCGCTGGATAACGAATTGCTGGCAGAGCTGGCGCAATCCAGCCACTGGTCAGCCATTTTACAATTGCATCAGGTGTTGTTGAAGGAATTCGCACTGGAAGTTAACCCGTGTGAAGAAGGCTATTTGCTGGCCAACCTTTATGGATTATGGATGGCTGCTAACGAAGAGGTTTGAGGCTCCCGACAAATCCATGTCGCACAACCTAAATATTCAAAAAAATGAATATTTAATTCAAGGAACAGAAACGAGGCAACAAGATGTTTGTAGAAGCATTGAAACGCCAGAACCCGGCACTGATTTCCGCCGCACTAAGATTGTGGCAACAGGGCAAGATCGCCCCGGACAGTTGGGTAATCGACGTGGATCAGATACTGGAAAACGGTAAGCGGCTGATTGAGACGGCGCGGCTTTACGGTATTGAACTGTATCTGATGACCAAACAGTTCGGTCGTAATCCGTGGCTGGCAGAAAAACTGCTGGCGCTGGGCTACAGCGGCATTGTGGCGGTGGATTACAAAGAGGCACGAATCATGCGCCGCGCCGGTTTGCCGGTGGCGCATCAGGGGCATCTGGTACAAATCCCTTGTCATCAGGTTTCTGAAGCTGTTGAACAGGGCACCGACGTCATCACCGTGTTTACCCTCGATAAAGCGCGGGAAGTTTCTGCGGCAGCGGTGACGGCCGGGCGGGTCCAGCCTGTGCTGCTCAAAGTTTATAGCGACGATGATTTTCTTTATCCGGGGCAGGAGAGCGGTTTTGCACAGCATTCGCTGCATGAGGTGGTTGCTGAAATCCAGAAACTACCGGGGTTACATTTAGCCGGATTAACCCATTTCCCTTGCCTGCTATGGGATGAGGCTGCCGGGAAAGTTTTGCCAACACCGAACCTCCAGACGCTGGTCAATGCTCGTAACCAACTTCTGACGTCTGGAGTTGTACTTGAGCAATTAAACGCGCCTTCAGCGACCAGCTGCACTTCGCTGCCATTACTGGCGGAATACGGTGTGACTCATGCCGAACCCGGCCATGCACTGACGGGGACGATTCCGGCAAACCAGCAGGGCGACCAGCCTGAACGTATCGCCATGCTTTGGTTAAGTGAAATTTCCCATCACTTCCGTGGCGACAGTTATTGCTATGGCGGTGGCTATTACCGTCGTGGTCACGCGCAACATGCGCTGGTGTTTACGCCAGAAAATCAAAAGATTACTGAAACCAATATCAAAACTGTGGATGACAGCAGTATCGACTACACCCTGCCGCTGGCAGGCGAGTATCCGGTGAGCAGTGCAGTGGTGCTCTGTTTTCGCACGCAGATTTTTGTCACCCGTAGCGATGTGGTGCTGGTGTCCGGTATTCACCGTGGCGAACCGGAAATCGTTGGTCGTTATGACAGTCTTGGAAGCTCTCTGGAGGCGTAATGGCGCGATTTGTGGTGTTAGTGATTGATAGCTTTGGCGTAGGGGCAATGAAAGATGTCACGTTGGTGCGTCCGCAGGATGCCGGGGCGAATACCTGTGGTCACATCCTGAGCCAGTTGCCGCATTTGCAGCTACCAACGCTGGAGAACATGGGGCTAATCAACGCATTAGGTTATGCGCCAGGCGATATGCAGCCGTCAGACTCCGCAACCTGGGGCGTGGCAGAGTTGCAACATGAAGGTGGCGACACCTTTATGGGGCATCAGGAAATTTTAGGCACGCGCCCGTTACCGCCGCTGCGGATGCCCTTTCGCGATGTGATTGACCGTGTTGAGCAGGCATTAGTCACCGCTGGCTGGTGGGTTGAGCGCCGTGGCGAAGAGTTGCAATTTCTGTGGGTCAATCAGGCGGTTGCCATTGGCGATAACCTCGAGGCGGATTTAGGCCAGGTCTATAACATCACCGCCAATCTCTCTGCGATCTCTTTTGACGACGCAATCAAAATTGGTCGTATCGTGCGTGAGCAGGTCCAGGTCGGTCGGGTCATTACATTTGGCGGCCTGTTAACCGACAGCCAGCGCATTCTCGATGCGGCTGAAAGTAAAGAAGGGCGCTTTATTGGCATAAATGCGCCGCGTTCTGGCGCTTATGACAATGGCTTCCAGGTCGTACATATGGGCTACGGCGTCGATGAAAAAGTGCAGGTGCCGCACCAACTGCATCAAGTGGGCGTACCGACGGTGCTGGTGGGTAAGGTGGCAGATATCGTCAGCAATCCTTATGGCGTGAGCTGGCAAAATCTGGTGGATAGCCAGCAGATTATGGATATCACCCTCGACGAATTTAACACGCATCCGACGGCGTTTATTTGCACCAATATCCAGGAAACCGACCTCGCTGGTCACGCAGAAGACGTCGCACGTTATGCCGAACGTTTGCAGGTCGTTGACCGTAACCTTGCCCGGCTTGTTGAGGCGATGCAGCCAGATGATTGCCTGGTCGTGATGGCGGATCACGGTAACGATCCGACCATTGGTCACAGCCACCATACCCGTGAAGTAGTGCCAGTGCTGGTTTATCAGCAAGGGCTGGTCCACACGCAACTCGGTGTGCGCACCACGCTTTCTGATGTGGGGGCTACCGTGTGTGAATTTTTCCGTGCGCCACCGCCACAAAATGGTCGCTCTTTTCTTTCCTCCCTCCGGTTTGCAGGAGACACCCTATGAGTTTTGATCCGACGGGCTTCACCCTCGCCCATGAGCATCTGCATATTGATCTCTCCGGCTTTAAAAACAACGTGGACTGCCGCCTTGATCAGTATGCGTTCATTTGCCAGGAGATGAACGACCTGATGGCACTGGGTGTGCGTAATGTGATTGAGATGACCAACCGTTACATGGGGCGCAATGCACAATTTATGCTCGATGTAATGCACGAGACGGGGATCAACGTGGTGGCCTGCACCGGTTATTACCAGGACGCGTTTTTCCCGCAACATGTGGCGACCCGCAGCGTGCAGGAACTGGCGCAGGAGATGGTCGATGAAATTGAACAGGGTATCGATGGCACGGAGCTGAAAGCCGGGATCATCGCGGAGATTGGCTCCAGCGAAGGAAAGATTACGCCGCTGGAAGAGAAAGTTTTTATTGCCGCCGCGCTGGCACATAACCAGACCGGACGCCCGATCTCCACGCATACGTCGTTCAGCACGATGGGGCTGGAGCAATTGGCTCTGTTGCAAGCCCACGGAGTTGATCTTTCGCGCGTCACCGTTGGTCACTGCGATCTGAAAGACAACCTCGACAACATTTTGAAGATGATCGATCTCGGCGCGTATGTACAGTTCGACACCATCGGCAAGAACAGTTACTACCCGGACGAAAAGCGCATTGCGATGCTTCATGCGCTACGCGACCGTGGGTTGCTTAACCGCGTCATGCTGTCGATGGATATTACGCGGCGCTCTCATTTAAAAGCCAACGGTGGTTATGGCTATGACTTTTTATTAACCACCTTTATTCCGCAATTGCGCCAGTCAGGATTCAGTCAGGCCGATGTGGATGTGATGTTACGTGAAAATCCCTCTCAATTTTTCCAATAAGGACAGACTCATGAAAAAGATTGGTGTTGCAGGCTTACAGCGTGAGCAGATTAAAAAAACCATTGAAGCGACGGCTCCTGGCTGTTTTGAAGTTTTCATTCACAACGACATGGAAGCGGCGATGAAGGTGAAATCCGGGCAACTGGATTACTACATCGGCGCGTGTAATACCGGTGCGGGCGCGGCATTGTCGATTGCCATCGCGGTGATTGGCTATAACAAAAGTTGCACCATTGCCAAGCCGGGCATTAAAGCGAAAGACGAGCATATTGCCAAAATGATCGCCGAAGGGAAAGTGGCGTTTGGGCTTTCCGTTGAGCATGTCGAACACGCGATTCCGATGCTGATTAACCATCTGAAATAAAAGGCACGACTATGGATCTGTATATTCAGATTATCGTGGTGGCGTGCCTGACGGGTATGACATCGCTTCTGGCGCATCGCTCGGCAGCCGTTTTTCATGACGGTATCCGCCCGATCCTGCCGCAACTGATTGAAGGCTATATGAACCGTCGTGAGGCGGGGAGTATCGCTTTTGGTCTGAGCATTGGTTTTGTGGCCTCGGTGGGGATCTCTTTTACCCTGAAAACCGGGTTGCTCAACGCATGGTTACTCTTTCTTCCTACCGATATCCTCGGTGTCCTGGCGATAAACAGCCTGATGGCGTTTGGCCTTGGTGCACTCTGGGGCGTACTGATCCTCACCTGCCTGCTGCCGGTAAACCAGCTGCTGACCGCGCTACCGGTGGATGTATTAGGTAGTCTGGGGGAATTAAGCTCGCCAGTGGTTTCAGCTTTTGCACTGTTCCCGTTGGTGGCGATTTTCTACCAGTTTGGCTGGAAGCAAAGTCTGATCGCCGCCGTGGTAGTGTTGATGACCCGTGTGGTGGTAGTGCGCTATTTCCCGCATCTCAATCCGGAATCCATCGAAATCTTTATTGGCATGGTGATGCTGCTGGGGATCGCGATAACTCACGACCTGCGTCATCGTGATGAAAATGACATCGATGCCAGCGGTATGTCGGTGTTTGAAGAACGCACGTCGCGGATTATCAAAAACTTACCGTATATCGCCATCGTAGGGGCGCTGATTGCCGCCGTTGCCAGCATGAAGATTTTTGCTGGTAGTGAAGTGTCGATCTTCACCCTGGAGAAAGCATATTCCGCAGGCGTTACACCGGAGCAATCGCAAACGCTGATCAACCAGGCGGCGCTGGCGGAATTTATGCGCGGGCTGGGCTTTGTGCCGTTGATTGCCACCACCGCGTTAGCAACAGGTGTGTATGCCGTTGCGGGCTTTACCTTTGTTTATGCGGTGGGCTATCTCTCGCCGAATCCGATGGTTGCGGCGGTATTAGGCGCAGTGGTTATTTCGGCAGAAGTCCTGTTACTTCGTTCGATCGGCAAATGGCTGGGACGCTACCCATCGGTACGTAATGCGTCGGATAACATCCGTAACGCCATGAATATGCTGATGGAAGTGGCTCTGCTGGTCGGTTCTATTTTCGCAGCAATTAAGATGGCGGGCTATACCGGATTCTCCATCGCGGTTGCCATTTACTTCCTCAACGAATCCCTGGGCCGTCCGGTACAGAAAATGGCGGCACCGGTCGTAGCCGTAATGATCACCGGCATCCTGCTGAATGTTCTTTACTGGCTTGGTCTGTTCGTTCCGGCTTAAGGAAGGCACCTATGAAGACGTTTCCTTTGCAAAGCCTGACGCTTATTGAAGCGCAGCAAAAGCAGTTTGCGTTGGTGGATACGATTTGCCGCCATTTTCCCGGCGCGGAGTTTCTTACCCGCGGGGATTTAGGCTTAACGCCGGGCCTGAATCAACCGCGTATTACTCAGCGTGTGGAACAGGTGCTGGCTGACGCGTTTCATGCGCCAGCGGCGGCGCTGGTACAGGGCGCGGGTACTGGAGCGATTCGTGCGGCGTTGGCGGCTTTGCTCAAACCGGGGCAGCGTCTTCTGGTGCATGACGCGCCGGTTTACCCGACGACTCAGGTCATTATTGAGCAGATGGGGCTGACGCTTATTACTGCTGATTTCAACAACCTGTCGGCGCTTAAACAGGCCATTGAAGAGCAACAACCTGATGCCGCGCTGGTGCAGCATACGCGCCAACAGCCGCAGGACAGCTATGTGCTGGCAGATGTGCTGGCAACATTGCGTTCGGCTGGCGTTCCTGCGTTAACCGATGACAATTATGCGGTGATGAAGGTGGCGCGCATTGGCTGCGAATGCGGCGCGAATGTTTCGACATTCTCCTGTTTCAAGCTGTTTGGACCAGAGGGTGTTGGCGCAGTGGTAGGTGATGCCGATGTTATTAACCGGATCCGCGCCACGCTCTATTCCGGCGGCAGTCAGATCCAGGGCGCACAGGCGCTGGAAGTATTGCGTGGTCTGGTGTTTGCGCCAGTGATGCACGCGGTGCAGGCGGGGGTATCTGAACGGTTGCTGGCTTTACTTAACGGTGGCGCGGTGGCGGAAGTTAAAAGCGCCGTTATTGCCAATGCGCAGTCGAAGGTGTTGATTGTGGAGTTTCATCAACCGATTGCCGCCAGAGTGCTTGAAGAGGCGCAAAAGCGCGGCGCGTTGCCTTACCCGGTCGGCGCAGAGTCAAAATATGAAATCCCGCCGCTCTTTTATCGACTTTCCGGAACGTTTCGTCAGGCGAATCCGCAATTAGAACTTTGTGCAATTCGCATTAACCCGAATCGCAGCGGTGATGAGACGGTATTGCGGATTTTGCGCGAGAGTATTGCCAGCGTTTAATTCTGGGAACGATGTTTTCGCAGAGTATGGAGAAAAATACGCCCTCGGAAAATTCAGAGGGCGTTAGCTCATTAAATCGGTGTTAGCCGATTTCTGTCAGAGACTTACTGTGCAGTAGGACCGCAACCGCCAATGATTTTAGAAATAGAAATTGCCGGGTGCAGTAGGTAGTCGTAAGAGCAGTTCTTATCACGGTTTTCAATATGACCAGTACATGCAGTTAACGTAGCCAGTACCGCACCAACCAGTGCAACTTTAATAAATTTGTTCATTTACATTCCCTATGTATTATATATTAATTAATATTCATTTATTATATGAATATAAGCGGACTGCTCATAAAGAACGATACAGGAATATTTAATTGGCGTCAGTGAGTGAATGACTTAATTTTGTAAGTCGCTGTAACGGTGAATATAATCCATTAGCAAATGATATTTATTAAGAGGGTATGCTTTATTTGCTGAATATATAAAAAGAGTGATAAAGAGGGCCAGAATTATCTGGCCCGGGTAAAATTAATGGTTAGAGAACCAGTTCAATTTATCGCGCAGGCCAACGACCCGACCAATAATAATTAATGAGGGACTGTTCATTTGCTGCGCCAGCTCGCCCAGTTGCGTGAGCGTACCGTCAATCACGCGTTGCGTTACCGCCGTACCGTTTTCGACAATCGCCACCGGCATTTCGCAAGGCATTCCGTGTTCAATCAGTTTTTGCTGAATGGTCGCGGCCTGATTAAGCCCCATATAGAACACCAGCGTCTGTTTTTCGGCTGCCAGGTTTTCCCAGTCCAGCTCGCCACCGGTTTTTAAGTGTCCGGTAATTAAGCGTACGCTCTGAGCATAATCGCGATGCGTGAGCGGAATGCCCGAATAGGCAGAGCAACCAGACGCTGCGGTAATACCTGGAACCACCGAGAACGGAATGCCTGCATTGCACAGTGTTTCCAGCTCTTCGCCACCACGGCCAAAAATAAACGGATCGCCGCCTTTCAGCCGCACCACGCGTTTGCCTTTTTGCGCTTCCCGCAGCAGGATCTGGTTAATCTCTTCCTGCGGTACGCAGTGGTATCCCGCGCGTTTGCCGACGAAAACGCGATCAGCATCGCGGCGTACCAGATTCATAATATCGTCAGAAACCAGACGGTCGTAGACCACCACATCTGCCTGCTGAATTTGTTGCAGTCCTTTTAGTGTCAGCAGACCGGCATCGCCCGGACCTGCGCCAACCAGCACCACTTCACCGCGATGATCGAGCGGTTCATTGATTAACTGTTCGGTCGTTTCGGTAATGGCTTTCTGATCGTTGTTCGCCAGCGACTGCGCCAGGCGATCATTAACGAACAGTTTTTCCCAGAAACGGCGACGTTCACCCATCGTGGCGAACTGTCGTTTGACCCGACCGCGTAACTGCCCCGCATATTTTGCTACCTGGCCGAGATGCAGCGGCAGCAGTGATTCAAGTTTTTCGCGCAACAGTCGCGCCAGAACCGGAGAGGTGCCGCCAGAGGAGACCGCTACCATGAGCGGGGAGCGGTCAATAATCGACGGCATAATAAAGCTGGCGGCTTTCGGCGCATCGACCACGTTACAGAAGATACGACGAGATTCGGCGGCTTCGCTGACACGCTGATTAAGCGCGTCATCATCCGTCGCCGCAATTGCCAGCCAGCAGGTGTCGAGAAGGCTTTCATCAAATGGCCCTTCGACGAGGGTTAACATGCCTGCATCTGCCCATGCGGTGAACTGTGGAATAAACGCTAATGCATTCACCGTTAAGCGAGCACCTGCGTCTAACAGCAACCTTGCTTTGCGTTCCGCGACATCACCACCGCCGACAATCAAACAGTCGCGGTCGCGTAATTGGCAAAATATAGGCAAATGATCCACGTAAAAACCCCTTAATAATTAACCGGCAGCCGTTTCAGTTTGATTAAATTTGTCCGCAACCGGACGATTAGCTTTCGGCGTAGCATACCAATAACCCAATCCCATGAATACGGCACCCGATAAAGTATTACCCAGCGTCACCCACAGCAGGTTATGACCAATACCCGCCAGCGTGTAGGCTTCGCTGTGGTTGCCGAACCATGAGAGCGCGAACAGCGTCATGTTAGCGATGGAGTGCTCGTAACCGGACGCAATAAACGCCAGCAGACACCACCAGATTGCGATAAATTTCGCCGCGCCTTCAGTACGCAGTGCCATCCAGATTGCCAGACAAACCAGCCAGTTACACAATGCGCCTTTGAAGAACAGTACCATTGCCGGTGCGGTGGTTTTAGCCAGCGCGACGGAGTGAACAATACTGGTATCTATTGGCAAAAGGCTACCACCGCCCCAGCTATAAAGCATGGCAACAAAGACGGAACCGACCAGGTTACCCAGCCATGTTTGCGGCAGGATTGCCCACATTTGCCCGTGGCTAATGGTGCCCGCTTTCACCCCAAAGGTGAGGAACATGGTGTGCCCGGTGAACAGTTCAGAACCGGCGATAATCACCAGCGTTAAGGCGATACCAAAGGTCGCGCCCATCACCAGAGGACGTACGGACGGATCGAGCAAATTACCGAGCGTGAAAATCAGGATGATCCCCAGCCCCACATACGCGCCCGCCATCGCGGAGCTTACCCAGAAGCCGAGCGGGTTATTTGCCGACAGGCGTGCAATGCGCGCAGCGTTAGCCGCACACTTATTAATAGTGTCTGTAAACATTTGATTATCCTTTAAAAAATAAAAACAAAAAATAAAACAAAAAGTTTAAAAAATGTCCTGCAATATACTTAAGGTCATTACAGGACAATGCAAAAAGGGGAGGCATTGCGCCTCCCGTTAAAACAATTAACCGCGTAGCTGTACCACGCCGTCTTTCACTCGTGCCTCGTAATGCTTGACGGAAAACTGTTCATCTTCCATGCATAAACCGTCGCTTAAGCGAAAACGCTGTTTTTTCAGCGGACTGGCGACCCACAGCTCGCCCTGGTGTTCCGCAATCAGCCCGCGTGACAGCACGCTGGATTCGAAGAACGGATCGATGTTGCTGATCGCAAACACCTGGTCGCTGTGATACGGGCGGAAAATCGCTACCTGCTCGTCACCTAACAGCGCGCAGACGCCGGTTTCAGGCAGGATGTCATCAATTTTGCAGATGTCTTTCCACTGGCTCATGCGTTGTCCTCCACCAGAGTTACCGGGATACGTTCATACGGCGTTGCCGGACGGTGCTGTTCGCGCTCTGGCACCATCTGCACGTTCGGGTCACGCTTATCGCTGTTGATGAAGTGTTTGAAGCGAGTCTGCGCAGACGGTGTATTGACCGTTTCAGTCCACTCACACACTACCGCTTCACGCAGGCGCGCCATCTCTTCTTCCAGATGTGCGTTCAGCCCCAGTTTGTCGTCAATGATCACCGCTTTCAGGTAATCAATGCCGCCTTCGAGGTTTTCTAACCACGGTGCGGTACGCGTCAGTTTGTCGGCAGTACGGATGTAGAACATCATGAAGCGGTCAAGATATTTGATCAGCGTTTCGCGATCGATATCCGCTGCCAGCAGATCCGCATGACGCGGTTTCATGCCGCCGTTACCGCACACATACAGGTTCCAGCCTTTTTCAGTGGCGATAATACCCACATCTTTACCTTGCGCTTCTGAACATTCACGGGTACAGCCGGAGACACCGAACTTCATTTTGTGCGGCGTACGGATGCCTTTGTAGCGGTTTTCCAGTTCCACGCCGAGGCCGACGCTGTCGCCAACGCCGTAGCGGCACCAGGTGCTACCCACGCAGGTTTTCGCCATACGCAGTGCTTTCGCATAGGCATGACCGGTTTCGAAACCTGCTTCAATCAGCTGATGCCAGATCTCCGGCAGATCGTCTTTCTGTGCGCCAAACATCGCCAGACGCTGGGAGCCGGTGATTTTGGTGTAGAGATTAAATTCACGCGCGATACGACCCACTGCCATCAGTCCTTCTGGGGTGATTTCACCACCCGGAGAACGCGGGATCACCGAGTAGGTGCCGTCTTTCTGGATGTTAGCGAGGAAGTTGTCGTTAGAATCCTGTAGCGGAGTATGTTCCGGCTTCAGAATGTATTCGTTCCAGCAGGAGGCCAGCAGTGAACCGACGGTTGGTTTACAAACCTCACAACCGTAGCCTTTACCGTGTTTCGCCAGCAGTTCTTCGAAGGTTTTAATGCCTTCAACGCGGATCAAATGGAACAGTTCCTGACGTGAATAAGCAAAGTGTTCGCACAGGTTATTGTTAACTTCGATACCCTGTTTTGCCAGTTCCGCGTTCAGTACCTGAGTGACCAGCGGGATACAGCCACCGCAGCCAGTACCCGCTTTGGTTTCGGCTTTCAGCGCCGCAACGGTGTGGCAGCCTTTGTTGATGGCAGCAATCAGATCGCCTTTGGTGACGTCAAAGCAGGAGCAGATTTGCGCGCTGTCCGGCAGTTTATCAACACCGATAGACGGCTTGCCGCTACCTGAGTGCGCCGGCAGGATCAGGGAATCCGGGTTTTCCGGCAGTTCGATTGCGTTCAGCACCAGTTGCAGCAGGTTACCGTAGTCGCTGGTATCACCCACCAGTACTGCACCGAGCAGGGTTTTGTTGTCTTCGCTGACAATCAGGCGTTTGTAGATCTCTTTACTTTCGTCGAGGTAAACGTAGCTACGTGCGCCAGGCGTGCGACCGTGAGCATCGCCAATACCGCCTACGTCTACGCCCAGCAGTTTCAGCTTGGCGCTAAGGTCAGCACCTTCAAAGGCGTTTTCGCTACCGAGAATATGGTCAACGGCGACCTGCGCCATTTTGTAGCCAGGTGCTACCAGACCAAATACACGGTTGTTCCAGCTTGCGCATTCACCGATGGCGTAGATATCTGGATCGGAAGTCTGGCAGGAATCATTAATGACGATACCCCCACGAGGAGCAACGTCCAGACCACACTGGGTTGCCAGCTTATCGCGCGGACGGATACCGGTAGAGAAGACGATAAAGTCGACCTCCAGTTCGCTGCCGTCGGCAAAACGCATGGTTTTACGCGCTTCAACACCTTCCTGCACAATCTCAAGGGTGTTTTTGCTGGTGTGAACGCGCACGCCCATACTTTCGATTTTGCGACGCAATTGCTCGCCGCCCATCTGATCAAGCTGTTCCGCCATCAGCATAGGGGCAAATTCGATAACGTGGGTTTCAATGCCTAAGTTTTTCAGCGCGCCAGCGGCTTCCAGACCTAACAGGCCGCCGCCAACAACGGCACCGCGCTTACTGCGACGGGCGCAGGATTCAATGGCGTTGAGGTCTTCAATGGTGCGATAGACAAAGCAGTCCTGAGTATCAGAACCTTTGATTGGCGGGATCCACGGGTAGGAACCGGTCGCCATGATCAGCTTGTCATAAAAAACGGTACGTCCGGCGCTGGAGTGAATCACCTTCTCCTGACGGTTGATGGTGATAGCGCGTTCGCCGACCAGAACTTTAATACCGTGTTTTTCGTAAAAGCCTTCGCGCACCAGCGACAGCTCTTCGGCGGTGTGGTGAGAGAAGTAAGACGAGAGGTGTACGCGGTCATAAGCGATGCGCGGTTCTTCACAGAAAACGGTAATATCAAAGTTGGCCGCATCAGATTTATCAAGAAGATCTTCGATAAAGCGATGGCCGACCATACCGTTACCGATAATTGCGAGTCTGACTTTGCTCATTTTTGCCTCGATTTCTTTTCTATTACCGCCTACCTTAACGATTCAGCAACCCCGCTTATTGATGTAAATCAAATTCACCTTTATATACTCCTTAAGAGGTATATTGCTGATTTGTATAAATTTTCTTAAGTCACGGAATTGTCTGATATTTCATTCGTGTGCAAAAAATAGACAAAATGAAAGGGTTTATAGAAATAGACGTACGTAGCGGGGTAAGTGAGGAAAAGGCCGGACGACGATAGCGCCGCCCGGCATGAGCAATTAATGAGAGGTCAGGGTGTTATGCTGACGGTGACGGCTGACGAAACCTAACAGGAAGCACATCACAAAGACGACAGCGTACAGACCGTTTGCCGTCAGCAGCGCCGCCTTTGGACCGCTATGTTCAACAATCGGGCCGGTAACGACAAAGGTCAGCATGGTACCGATGGTCCCGCAGGTCAGGACAAAGTTAACCAGTTTTGGTGACGGTACTTTGGTTTGCTGTGAACCCAGGGTGATGATGGTGGTATAGATCGCGCTGGAGAAGAAGCCCAGGGCGAGAATTGACCACGCCATATGTGCCGGTGTTCCGGTGTTAAAGACGTACATCAGAATCGCAGCCAGACCAGCCAGTACGGTCAGGATACGTTGCAAATCAAAGAAGCGAAGAATAAAGCTGAACGCCCACATGCCGACCATATATGACATCCAGAAGTTACTCACCAGCGTGCCAGCGTCGTTCAGGCTCATGCCCAGGCCTTTGGCATACTCCGGCACCCAGGAGATAAAACCTAACTGACCGAGGATGTAGCACAGCGCTGCAATTGAGAGAAACAGTACGCCGATGCCCCATTTTTCTTTCGCTACCGGAGCGTCCGTTTTTGGCGCATGTTTGCCCAGTGCCGGAAACTCACAGCCGAAGGTCAGAATAAAAATAGCGACGTAAACCAGCCCGATGCAGGCATAAACCCAGTACCACTCAATGCTGCGCGCCAGCAGAAACGCGGCGATCATTGGGAAAATCATCCCTGCCATACTGAAGAAGGAGTCGGTAAATAACAGGCGAGAACCGCGCTGACGCCCTTCATACATTTGTGTTATCAGGAATGTACCAATCGACATAGTGATACCGCTGACCACCCCGAGAATGAACATCGCTGCCGAGAAAAGCGCCAGGCTGTGGCTAAACATCAAACCAGCAACCGCCAGCATCATCAGGAGAAAGCCAAAACGTAACTGCGTTTTTAACGGGACGATTTCCATCAGCCAGGCATTGAGGAAGATAGAGATTAAAATGCCAGCATTGAGGAAGGTGAAGGTGTTACTCATACTGGAAACAGGCAGATTGAAATAATCGGCGATATTTCCCATCACCATCCCGGTGACAATAACCAACGCACCCGTCAGTGCGTAGGAGAGAAAGCTAATCCATGTGAGCTTGATGCGATTGCTGTTAGTCATGATTGGCCTGCGTTCAAAAATAAAATGGCATAGCGGGATATGCCGCGAGCGGGCGATTTTAGGTGATTTTGTGATCTGTTTAAATATTTTATTGCAATCGGTTGCTAAATTGCATTTTAAGAGGTGATTTTGATCACGGAATAAAAAGTGATCGTCAGGTTACATATATTTCAGATACGTAAAATTAGGTAAAGGGATGGCCTTGTTCTTGAAGGCTATTTAGAATCTCTTCACTTGCTTTTTTTCTGCTCTGTTTGTTAAGGAAATCTCATGTTCAAATCGACCCTGGCGGCGATGGCTGCTGTTTTCGCTCTTTCTGCTCTTTCTCCCGCAGCAATGGCAGCGAAAGGGGACCCGCACGTATTGTTGACAACCTCAGCTGGTAACATCGAACTGGAGCTGGATAAACAAAAAGCGCCAGTATCTGTGCAAAACTTTGTCGATTATGTGAACAGCGGTTTTTATAACAACACAACCTTTCACCGCGTCATTCCTGGCTTTATGATTCAGGGCGGCGGTTTCACCGAGCAGATGCAGCAGAAAAAACCAAACCCGCCAATCAAAAATGAAGCCGATAACGGCCTGCGCAACACGCGTGGCACCATCGCGATGGCGCGTACCGCTGACAAAGACAGCGCCACCAGCCAGTTCTTTATCAACGTTGCCGATAACGCCTTCCTTGACCATGGTCAGCGTGATTTCGGTTACGCGGTATTTGGTAAAGTGGTGAAAGGCATGGACGTTGCCGATAAGATTTCCCAGGTGCCGACTCATGATGTTGGTCCGTACCAGAATGTGCCGTCAAAACCGGTAGTTATCCTTTCCGCTAAAGTCCTGCCGTAATGATTTCTCGCGCGGGCAATCTTGCCCGCGCTTCTGCTCTCCCGGCGTAACCCGGATTTGCCGCTTATACTTGTGGCAAATGGACACGTTCAGGGAGGCATCAAGTGAAGAAACTCACCGATAAGCAAAAGTCCCGTCTCTGGGAGCTTCAGCGTAATCGTAATTTCCAGGCCAGTCGCCGTCTTGAAGGCGTCGAGATGCCTTTAGTTACTCTTACTGCCGCAGAGGCTTTAGCGCGCCTTGAAGAGCTGAGGAGGCACTATGAGCGATAAATTCGGCGAAGGGCGCGATCCGTATCTTTATCCTGGCCTTGATATCATGCGTAACCGGCTGAACATCCGCCAGCAACAGCGGCTGGAACAGGCCGCTTACGAAATGACGGCGCTGCGTGCTGCGACCATTGAGCTTGGTCCGCTGGTGCGCGGTTTACCGCATTTGCGCACTATCCATCGCCAGCTGTATCAGGATATTTTCGACTGGGCGGGGCAACTGCGTGAAGTTGATATTTATCAGGGTGATACGCCGTTCTGCCACTTTGCTTATATCGAAAAAGAGGGCAATGCCCTGATGCAGGATCTGGAGGAAGAAGGGTATCTGGTTGGCCTGGAGAAAGCGAAGTTCGTCGAGCGGCTGGCACACTACTATTGTGAAATTAACGTCCTGCATCCCTTCCGTGCGGGAAGTGGTCTGGCACAGCGTATCTTCTTCGAGCAACTGGCGATTCATGCTGGTTATCAACTGAGCTGGCAGGGTATCGAAAAAGAGGCCTGGAATCAGGCAAATCAGAGTGGGGCAATGGGGGATCTCACTGCGCTGCAGACGATATTTAGCAAAGTGGTAAGCGAAGCCGGGGAATCTGAGTAAAATAGCGCGGTTCTTTCGTACCGGAGCCGCCATGATCCTGCTTATTGATAACTACGATTCTTTCACCTGGAACCTCTACCAGTACTTTTGTGAACTGGGGGCCGACGTGTTGGTTAAGCGCAACGATGCGTTAACGTTGGCGGATATCGACACACTCAAACCGCAGAAAATTGTTATCTCACCTGGACCCTGTACGCCGGACGATGCAGGGATCTCCCTTGACGTTATTCGCCACTACGCCGGCAGTTTGCCGATTCTTGGCGTCTGCCTCGGTCATCAGGCAATGGCGCAGGCTTTTGGTGGCAAAGTTGTGCGCGCCGAAAAGGTGATGCACGGCAAAACCTCGCCGATCACACATAACGGTGAGGGCGTATTTAAGGGGCTGGCAAATCCACTCACCGTGACACGCTACCATTCGCTGGTGGTGGAGCCTGACTCATTACCGGAGTGCTTTGAAGTGACGGCCTGGAGCGAAACCCGCGAGATTATGGGGATTCGTCATCGCCAGTGGGATCTGGAAGGCGTGCAGTTCCATCCAGAAAGTATTCTCAGCGAACAAGGGCATCAACTGCTGGCTAATTTCCTGGAGCGCTGATTTCTGATTGCCATTTAGTGATTTTTTATGCATATTTTATGATTATAATTTCACATTGGTTTATGCGTAACAGGGTGATCATGAGATGGCAACTGAACAAACAGCAATTACACGCGCGACTTTCGATGAAGTGATCCTGCCGATTTATGCTCCGGCAGAGTTTATTCCGGTAAAAGGTCTGGGCAGCCGAATCTGGGATCAACAGGGCAAGGAGTATGTCGATTTCGCGGGTGGCATTGCAGTTACGGCGTTGGGCCATTGCCATCCTGCGCTGGTGAACGCGTTAAAAACCCAGGGCGAAACTCTGTGGCATATCAGTAACGTTTTTACCAATGAACCGGCGCTGCGTCTTGGTCGTAAACTGATTGAGGCAACGTTTGCCGAACGCGTGGTGTTTATGAACTCCGGCACGGAAGCTAACGAAACTGCCTTTAAACTGGCACGCCATTACGCCTGTGTGCGTCATAGCCCGTTCAAAACCAAAATTATTGCCTTCCATAACGCTTTTCATGGTCGTTCGCTGTTTACCGTCTCGGTGGGCGGGCAGCCAAAATATTCCGACGGCTTTGGGCCAAAACCGGCAGACATCATCCACGTTCCCTTTAATGATCTCCACGCAGTGAAAGCGGTGATGGATGATCACACCTGCGCGGTGGTGGTTGAGCCGATTCAGGGCGAGGGCGGCGTGACGGCAGCGACGCCAGAGTTTTTGCAGGGCTTGCGCGAGCTGTGCGATCAACATCAGGCATTATTGGTGTTTGATGAAGTGCAGTGCGGGATGGGGCGGACCGGCGATCTGTTTGCTTACATGCATTTCGGCGTGACGCCGGATATTCTGACCTCCGCCAAAGCGTTAGGCGGCGGCTTCCCGATTAGCGCCATGCTGACTACGGCGGAGATTGCTTCTGCGTTTCATCCTGGTTCTCACGGTTCCACCTACGGCGGTAATCCACTGGCCTGTGCAGTAGCTGGCGCGGCGTTTGATATCATCAATACCCCTGAAGTGCTGGAAGGCATTCACGCGAAACGCCAGCGTTTTGTGGACCATTTGCAGAAGATCGATCAGCAGTACGATGTGTTTAGCGATATTCGCGGTATGGGGCTGTTGATTGGCGCAGAGCTGAAACCACAGTACAAAGGTCGGGCGCGTGATTTCCTGTATGCGGGTGCCGAGGAAGGCGTAATGGTGCTGAATGCCGGGCCTGATGTGATGCGTTTTGCGCCGTCGCTGGTGGTGGAAGATGCGGATATCGATGAAGGGATGCATCGTTTCGCCCACGCGGTGGCGAAGGTGATTGGGGCGTAAATAAGACGCGTCAGCGTCGCATCAGGCAAAAGATATCGGATGCGGCGTGAACGCCTTATCCGATGGTTTAGCCTGTATTACGCCTTCGAATCCCGCAACTTGCGACTCAGCCAAATCCCATGATGCGGTCGCTGCCGCCATGCCATCGACGAAATGGTGTGCATGGTGTTCAGATGACCAATAACCCGTTGTAAATGCTGCTCCAGCGTACCTGCCGCACCTTCGTGCGGCTGCATCTCCGGCGCATCCATGATATTGGCATCGCCAGAACTCCCCGGTTCGTCATACTCCAGTCGCTGCTGACAACGCTGAATGGCGATTTCACAAGACTGTAAATACTCTTGTGCCAGTTCAGGTGGCAATGCCCGGTGTTCCCGCGCCAGCGTGGTCATAGCATTAATATGCTCAACAATAAATTGGCTGTGTGTTACCCACAGTTTCATATCTGCCAGATAATGGCTGTTGAACGCCGGTTCCTGCATCGCCTGATTCAATGAGTTATACAGAGTGTTATGCGCTTGATTTACCCGCATTCGCTGCCAGGCCAGTGGCGTAGGTTGCGGATCCTCGCTCAGAATCAAACGAATCGCTTCCTGATAGGCTTCTAAAGCGTCATGGGCGTTTTTACGCAATAACCCGCTCTGCCACTGCGGCCACAGCCAGACAGTTCCGCCGAAAGCAATCAAACAACCAATAATGGTGTCGATAAGACGCGGAAGAATGTACTGCTCACCGTTCAGCCACAACAGTTGCAGGGTATATACTGCGGTAATGGTAAAACCGACCGTCGCCCAGCCGTAGTTTTTGCGCAATATCAGGTAGCTGGCGAGGGTGGTAATCAGCATCAACGTCAGGGTATAACCTTCGGGAATTTTAAAGTGCAGGGCAACGCCCGCAATGATTAACCCGACCACGGTTCCCACAGAACGATTCACAATTCGCAGGCGAGTCGCGCCGTAACCATTTTGCGTCACCAGCAATACCGTCATCAGGATCCAGTACGACTTCGGCAGATGCAGCGCGGTACCCATCAGGCTGGCAACACTTAACATCACACTCAGTCGTCCAGCATTGCGTAGCGCCGGAGATTTCAGTGACAGATAACTTTTTAGCGCCGGCAGTAACGGCATTCGCCGCTGTTTATCGGCCAGTAAATCACGGGCATAGAGCGGTTTTTGGGTGCGTAGTACACGAGCGATGCGGCTGAAGTGCCAATAGCAGAATTGCCCAACCGGATTATCCGGATGCTGGCGGGCGATTTTTTCCAGCGCGCCAATTTGTTTTTCCATTGTAAAGCGCGTCGGCAGGCGATGGTAAAGAATGTCATCAGCCAGCACGCGCAGGCGAGTGGCGACAGTTTGCGCATTCCAGCGGATAACTTCTTCCGCATGGCTACGCTCGACCAGCTTTTGCACCTCTTCCGGCTGATGCAAGCTGACCGAAATATGTTCCTGTAAATCCAGCGCCTCCTGGAAAATACGCAGCATCCGCTTGTAGTCAGTATTATTTTGCGCGGAAAGCATATGCATTTGCTGATAGCACTGAGTAATTAAATCGACCGCTTTTTGCTGGCGCACCAGCAGCGGCGGCAATGCTTTTTCAGGATCGGTGTGCTGGGTAAGCAGGCTGTATTTGGTTTCGCAATAATCCGCCAGTTCACGGTACAGCAAGCTTAGTGACTCGCGTAGCGGTTGTTCGCGCCAGATCCAGAACCAAAACCAGTTAAACAATCCGTACCAGAGAGTGCCCAGCGCATAGATGAGCAACGGTTCCCAGACCGGCATGTATCCCGCCAGACTGAGGGTAAAAATGGCGGCGAGCAGCGATGCGGGAAGCAATTTTGCGTGCAATGGCCCCAGCTCAGCAGTGACACCAAGCACCAGCGTTAATCCGGTCAGCAAAAAGGGCAGGGGAACATCTTTTGCCAGTAGTAGCTGTGTCAGCAAGCTACAGGTGGCAAACAGTGACGCACCAATGATTAAGCGTTTGAAAAAACGTTTATGAGGCGTATCAAGGCCCGCAATATTGCAACAGGCTGGAACGAGGGAGAAGAGCAGACCGAATCGTAATTCGCCAAGCATTAACCCAACGGCCACGGGCAAACATAGCACCAGCGTTTGTCGTAGTGCATAGTTGATATCGGGGTGATAAATCAGTCTGCGCCACATCGGGGGAAACAAAATGGCGCGCTACTCAGTAACGCGCCACTCCGACGGGATTAACGAGTGCCGTAAACGACGATGGTTTTACCGTGTGCGGAGATCAGGTTCTGATCTTCCAGCATCTTCAGAATGCGCCCCACGGTTTCACGAGAACAGCCGACAATCTGACCGATTTCCTGACGGGTAATTTTGATTTGCATACCGTCCGGGTGAGTCATGGCATCCGGTTGTTTTGCCAGGTTCAGCAGAGTCTGTGCAATGCGGCCCGTCACGTCGAGGAACGCCAGGTTGCCCACTTTCTCTGAAGTGACTTGCAAACGACGCGCCATCTGTGCAGAAAGACGCATCAGAATGTCCGGGTTTACCTGAATCAATTGGCGAAATTTTTTGTATGAAATTTCAGCCACTTCACAGGCGGTTTTCGCACGTACCCATGCGCTACGTTCCTGGCCTTCTTCAAACAGGCCCAGTTCGCCAATAAAATCACCCTGATTCAGATAGGAGAGGATCATTTCTTTACCCTCTTCATCTTTGATCAGCACTGCCACAGAGCCTTTAACGATGTAGTACAGCGTTTCCGCTTTTTCACCCTGGTGAATAAGCGTGCTCTTGGATGGGTACTTATGAATGTGGCAATGAGACAAGAACCATTCGAGAGTCGGGTCTGTTTGCGGTTTGCCAAGCACCATGCGCGGTTATCCTCTGTTATAAGCTTTCTCCAGAGCCAGAAAACGCCGCTGTCTCTGGATTGCCGAAATTGTGCTTCCCGCTACCTGGGAAGGGGCTATCAACTGTACTGCACGGTAATGTGACGTCCTTTGCATACATGCAGTACATCAATGTATTACTGTAGCATCCTGACTGTTTTAGCATAGCTTTCGCTTTGTGTCTCCTGGTGTCTCGCTTCAGCATGACCCAGGTCGCCTTCCGTTGCGCGATTTGGTTAGTACGCGTACTCTGTCAGGAAAATTGACGCAGTGGAGTAGCAAAAATGCAAGCGCGAGTGAAGTGGGTCGAAGGGTTAACTTTTCTGGGCGAATCCGCCTCTGGTCACCAGATTTTAATGGATGGCAACTCAGGCGATAAAGCGCCAAGTCCGATGGAAATGGTGTTGATGGCGGCGGGGGGCTGTAGCGCCATCGATGTGGTTTCTATCCTGCAAAAGGGGCGTCAGGATGTGGTCGATTGTGAAGTAAAATTGACCTCTGAACGCCGCGAAGAGGCACCACGCCTGTTTACGCACATTAATCTGCATTTTATCGTCACCGGTCGCGACCTGAAAGACGCAGCGGTTTCGCGTGCGGTAGATCTCTCTGCCGAGAAATATTGTTCAGTGGCGTTGATGCTGGAAAAAGCGGTGAATATTACTCACTCGTATGAAGTGGTTGCCGCGTGATTTGATGTCAGGAGTACGATGCCGGATAATTGTTTATCCGGCATATTAGCAGAGTTACTCGATTTTCTTTCCTTCCATCAATCGTTGCACCAGTGGCAGCATAATTAACTCCATTGCCAGACCCATTTTACCGCCCGGCACCACTAATGTATTGATGTGGGAAATGAATGAGCCCTGCAACATCGCAAGCAGCCAGGGGAAATCGATCCCTTCCAGATTACGAAAATGGATCACCACAAAGCTTTCATCCAGCGACGGGATAGCTTTTGCCGCGAACGGGTTTGAGGTGTCAACGGTGGGGACGCGCTGGAAGTTAAGATGGGTGCGGGAAAACTGCGGTGTGATGTAGTTGATATAGTCTTCCATTGAGCGCACTACTGAGTCCATCACTGCTTCTCGTGAGTGCCCGCGCTCGCTGGTGTCGCGGATCAGTTTTTGAATCCACTCCAGGTTAACGATAGGCACCACGCCAACCAGTAAATCCACATGTTGCGCAACGTTATGATGTGGTGTGACCACGCCGCCGTGTAGCCCTTCATAAAACAGTACATCAGTGGGTTCCGGTAAAGGTTGCCATGGGGTGAATGTTCCCGGCACCTGATTCCACGGTACCGCTTCGTCGTACGTATGCAGATATTTGCGTGATTTTCCTTTGCCGCTCTGACCGTATTCAATGAAGGTTTGTTCCAGCAGGCCGAAGTCGTTCGCTTCGGGGCCAAAGTAGCTGATATGCCGCCCGGCATCACGCGCCTTGCGGATCGCCATGTCCATTTCCGGGCGCGTGTAACGGTGAAAACTGTCGCCTTCCACCTCAGCTGCATGCAGATTTAACTGCGCGAATATTTTACGAAACGCGAGACTGGTGGTGGTGGTCCCCGCGCCGCTGGATCCTGTTACCGCAATGACCGGATGTTTGGCAGACATAGTAACTCCATGACTTAGCTATCATTATTATCTCGTCCGCCGACGGCTGCAGGTTATTCGCGAAACTGACTGCGCGGCATGATATTGACCGTTTCGTGCAGCTCCGACCATACCAGCACCGCTTCTCCGCACTGTAGCTGGCGTTTGACGTCGGCGACTTTCTGTTCAAGTGTACGCTCATGTTCACCATAATCGGTGCCTTCGCGTAACACAAAACTTTCAATTAAATTTTCCAGCGTTTCGGGGGAGAGTTCTTGCCACGGAATCAACATGATTTCGCCTCCAGATACGTTGTTAACCAGTCAGGAATGCGTGACTCCAGCCACATTTGCGGATGAAGTAATGTACCGCCAAGAAAGCCAACATGACCACCATGTTCAGTCAGTTGATACTCCACCTGCGGGGGGAGATTTTCCGGTTTCGGGATCACCTGATGATCCATAAACGGATCGTCTTTGGCGTGAATAATCAGTGTCGGTTTGGCGATCTGGTTCAGCATCGGCATGGCGCTACACTGACGATAATAGTCGATAGCGTCAGCGTAGCCATGAATTCTGGCGGTGATCAGATCGTCAAAATCACGGATGCGACGTACCGATTTTAACTGTGCGAGATTAATCGGCAGCGTACCGGGATAGGCTGCCAGTTTGCGCGCAGCATTGGCTTTTAACAGGTTCAGCAAGTAACGCTGATAAACGCGGGAAAAGCCCTTTTCCATATGATAACTACAGGCTTCCAGCATAAATGGCGCGGAGACAATTACCGCTGCATCAATCGGGAGGTTATTACCTTCTTTTGCCAGCAAACAGGCGAGCATATTACCGCCGAGCGAATAGCCGACGGCAGCCGTTGGCGCATGTCCAAATTCGCGCTGCAGCCAGCGTAAAAACCAGCTGGCGTCTTCGGTTTCGCCCGAATGGTAAATGCGGTGCATACGGTTTGGTTCACCGCTGCATCCGCGAAAATGCATCACCACGCCCAGCCAGCCGCGTTTTTGCGCCGCCTCGACCAGACCGTGGGCGTAAGGGCTATTGAGGCTGCCCTCCAGCCCGTGAAACACCACTAAACGCGGTTTATGGTTCGCCTGGGCAGGGTCTTCACTCCATGCGAGATCGACAAAATCGCCGTCGGGCAACTCCAGTCGCTGCCAGTGCGGGGTGAATTTCACCTTGCGACGAAACAGACGCGGCAGCATGGTTTGCAGATGACAATTGCTAAAGCCGCGCATAGGGGTGAATTCAGCACTGTTGCTGAATTCATTGGCATCGGTCGTCGTTATCTGCGCCATCAGTTGCTTTGGCCTTCCAGCAGCATCTGCTCAAGCTGCTCCTGGGCTTCCAGCCACGCCATTTCGCACTCTTCCAGGCCGGATTTGGCGCTGGCTTGCTGTTGCAGGCAGGCGGTCAACTCCGCTTTACGGCTTTGATCGTACAGTTCGCTGTCGCTGAGTTTCTCTTCCGCCTGCGCCAGTTGCGCGTTCAGCTTCTCCATCTCTTTTTCCAGACGGGCGATTGCTTTACGCAGTGGCTGGGTTTGCGCACGCAGCTCCGCTTCCCGACGCTTCTGGTCTTTACGTGCCTGGGCGCTGTTCGCGTTCTCTTTTGGCGCGTCGTCTGTCTGGTTTTCCTGCTTTTGAACGTCGCTCAACCACTGTTGATAATCTTCCAGATCGCCGTCGAACGGTTCGACTTTACGATCGTGAACCAGATAGAGATCGTCAGTGGTGGAACGCAACAAATGGCGGTCGTGCGAAACGACAACCAATGCGCCTTCAAACTCGATCAACGCTTCAGTCAGTGCCTGGCGCATGTCGAGGTCAAGGTGGTTAGTCGGTTCGTCGAGCAGCAGTAGATTCGGACGCTGCCAGACGATTAATGCCAGCACCAGGCGGGCTTTTTCCCCACCGGAGAAACGGCGCGTTTCTTCCGTCACTTTATCGCCCTGGAAACCAAAGCCGCCGAGGTAATCACGCAGTTTTTGTTCTAGTTCCTGCGGTGCTAAACGTGCCAGATGTTGAATAGGCGATTCGTCGGCGCGTAGATATTCCAGTTGATGCTGGGCGAAGTAACCGAGTTTGATCCCTTTCGCCAGGCCAATTTCACCGCTGACTGGCGCAAGCTCTCCGGCTAACAGTTTGATTAATGTCGATTTACCCGCGCCATTGCGGCCTAACAGACCAATGCGCGAACCCGGCACCAGATTCAGTTTAATCGAGTCGAGAATAATGCGATCGCCATAACCTGCGCTGACCTTTTCCATTTTCAACAACGGATTAGGCAGGCTTTCCGGCGCGCGGAAGCTAAAACGGAACGGGTTGTCGACGTGCGCTGGGGCAATCAACTCCATACGCTCGAGCATCTTAATACGGCTCTGGGCCTGCTTCGCTTTGGTGGCTTTGGCACGGAAACGGTCGATATAACTTTGCAGATGTGCCACGCGCTCTTGCTGGCTTTCATACATCGCCTGTTGCTGTGCCAGACGGGTAGCACGCTGCACTTCAAACGAGCTGTAGTTGCCGGTGTACTCGAACATGTTTTGTTGTTCGATATGAATAATTTTATCAACGATCGGATCGAGGAAGTCGCGGTCGTGGGAGATCAGGATCAGCGTGCCCTGATAGCTCTTCAGCCATTTTTCCAGCCAGATAACAGCATCGAGATCGAGGTGGTTAGTTGGTTCGTCGAGCAGCAGCAAGTCTGAACGGCAAATCAGCGCCTGGGCGAGGTTAAGACGCATACGCCAGCCACCGGAGAAATCACTTACCGGGCGCTCCAGTTGTTCATTGCTGAAACCGAGGCCGTGCAGCAGGCTGGCGGCGCGGGAGCGAATGCTCCATGCGTCAATAGCATCCAGCTTGCCATGAATGGTCGCAATGGCGTGCCCGTCGTTACGTTCGTTGGCGTCGTGTAGCTGCGCTTCCAGTTGACGATATTCACGGTCGCCGTCAATGACATATTCCAGCGCCGCTTGCGGTAGCGCTGGTGTTTCCTGATTCACCCACGCCAGTTGCCAGCTTCCTGGAAAGGTGTAGCTGCCGCCGTCGGCGCTGATTTCATTTTTCAGCAATGCCAGCAGGGTAGATTTACCACAGCCGTTTTTACCCACCAGGCCGACTTTCTGCCCGGGGTTGATGGTGGCGGTGGCATTATCCAGCAGGACGCGCACGCCGCGACGAATTTGTAACGAGGAGAAAACAATCATAAGGCGCCGTATGTTCAGACTATGTTAACTTATCATTATGATAATGTAATGTATGGGCGAGCTGCCGCACCGGGCGCAATGGTAGCCCAAAACAGCGACTATACACAAAAACCATACCGGGAGGGGGATGATGTCTCAGCCAGCGAAAGTTTTGCTGCTGTATGCCCATCCGGAATCTCAGGACTCGGTGGCAAACCGGGTACTGCTTAAACCGGCCACGCAGCTCAGCAATGTTACCGTGCACGACCTTTATGCGCACTATCCCGATTTTTTTATTGATATCCCCCGTGAGCAGGCATTACTTCGCGAGCACGAGGTGATTGTCTTTCAGCACCCTCTTTATACCTATAGCTGCCCGGCGCTACTGAAAGAGTGGCTGGACCGGGTATTAAGCCGTGGTTTTGCCAGCGGGCCGGGAGGAAACCAACTGGCGGGAAAGTACTGGCGTAGCGTGATTACCACCGGCGAGCCGGAAAGTGCTTACCGTTATGACGCATTGAATCGCTACCCGATGAGCGATGTTCTGCGCCCCTTTGAGCTGGCGGCGGGCATGTGCCGGATGCATTGGTTAAGTCCCATCATTATTTACTGGGCGAGACGGCAAAGCGCACAGGAGCTGGCAAGTCACGCCAGAGCCTACGGTGACTGGCTGTCAAATCCGCTGTCTCCGGGAGGCCGCTGATGGAAGGTTCCGATTTTTTACTCGCGGGAGTGCTGTTTCTCTTCGCGGCGGTGGCTGCGGTGCCGCTGGCATCGCGGCTGGGTATTGGCGCTGTGTTGGGATATTTGCTGGCAGGGATTGCAATTGGCCCGTGGGGGCTGGGTTTTATTAGCGACGTCGATGAGATCCTCCACTTTTCGGAACTCGGCGTGGTGTTCCTGATGTTTATCATCGGCCTTGAGTTGAATCCCTCCAAGCTTTGGCAACTGCGGCGTTCGATTTTTGGCGTAGGCGCGGCACAGGTGCTGTTAAGCGCGGCGTTGCTGGCGGGATTATTGATGCTGACGGATTTCGCCTGGCAGGCGGCGGTGGTCGGTGGCATTGGCCTTGCGATGTCTTCCACTGCAATGGCGTTGCAACTGATGCGTGAGAAAGGGATGAATCGCAGCGAATCTGGACAGCTAGGTTTTTCGGTTTTGCTGTTTCAGGATCTGGCGGTGATCCCCGCGCTGGCGTTAGTACCGCTGCTGGCGGGTTCGGCAGACGAACATTTCGACTGGATGAAGATCGGCATGAAGGTGCTGGCGTTTGTCGGCATGCTGATTGGGGGGCGCTATTTACTGCGTCCGGTATTCCGTTTTATTGCTGCTTCTGGTGTGCGGGAAGTGTTCACCGCCGCGACACTGCTGCTGGTGTTGGGTTCCGCATTGTTTATGGATGCGCTGGGGTTGTCGATGGCGCTCGGTACGTTTATTGCGGGCGTGCTGCTGGCGGAAAGTGAATATCGCCATGAGCTGGAAACGGCTATCGATCCGTTCAAAGGCTTGCTGCTCGGACTGTTTTTTATCTCTGTCGGCATGTCGCTCAACCTCGGAGTGCTTTATACCCATCTGTTGTGGGTAGTGATAAGCGTGGTTGTGCTGGTGGCGGTGAAAATTCTCGTGCTGTATTTGCTGGCGCGGCTGTATGGCGTGCGTAGCTCAGAGCGGATGCAGTTTGCTGGCGTGTTGAGTCAGGGCGGCGAGTTTGCCTTTGTCCTCTTTTCTACCGCTTCTTCGCAACGCTTATTCCAGGGCGACCAGATGGCGCTGTTGCTGGTGACGGTCACGCTTTCCATGATGACCACGCCGCTGCTGATGAAGCTGGTGGATAAATGGCTATCCCGCCAGTTTAACGGACCGGAAGAAGAAGACGAAAAACCGTGGGTCAACGATGATAAACCCCAGGTCATAGTCGTGGGCTTCGGACGTTTTGGGCAGGTGATTGGTCGTTTGTTGATGGCAAATAAAATGCGCATTACCGTGCTGGAGCGGGATATCAGCGCCGTTAACCTGATGCGCAAATATGGCTACAAAGTTTATTACGGCGACGCCACGCAGGTAGATCTTTTACGTTCTGCGGGTGCAGAGGCCGCTGAGTCTATCGTCATTACCTGTAACGAGCCGGAAGACACCATGAAGCTGGTGGAAATATGCCAACAGCACTTTCCGCATTTACATATTCTTGCGCGAGCGCGCGGACGTGTGGAGGCGCATGAGTTATTACAGGCAGGGGTGACGCAGTTTTCTCGTGAAACATTCTCCAGTGCGTTAGAGCTGGGGCGCAAGACGCTGGTCACGCTTGGCATGCATCCACATCAGGCGCAGCGGGCGCAACTGCATTTTCGCCGCCTGGATATGCGGATGTTGCGGGAGCTCATACCAATGCATGCCGATACCGTACAAATTTCTCGCGCCAGGGAAGCCCGACGCGAACTGGAAGAGATTTTCCAGCGTGAAATGCAACAAGAACGACGCCAGCTGGACGGCTGGGATGAATTTGAGTAGAGGGTAAAGATGGCAATCCGAAAACGTTTTATTGCGGGCGCAAAATGCCCGGCCTGTCAGGCGCAGGATTCAATGGCGATGTGGCGCGAAAATAATATTGATATTGTTGAATGTGTTAAGTGCGGACATCAGATGCGAGAAGCAGACAAAGAAGCCCGCGATCACGTTCGCAAAGATGAGCAAGTGATCGGGATTTTTCATCCGGACTAGCGATATGCGCCGAGATTTTTTAAGCTAGTGAGTACACGGCTGCAGAATTCCGCTACAATCTGCGCCACTATTCTTCCCATGCTCAGGAGATATCATGAAAGTAGCAAAAGACCTGGTGGTCAGCCTGGCCTATCAGGTACGTACAGAAGACGGTGTGTTGGTTGATGAGTCTCCGGTGAGTGCGCCGCTGGACTACCTGCATGGTCACGGTTCCCTGATCTCTGGCCTGGAAACGGCGCTGGAAGGTCATGAAGTTGGCGACAAATTTGATGTCGCTGTTGGTGCGAACGACGCTTATGGTCAGTACGACGAAAACCTGGTGCAACGCGTTCCTAAAGACGTATTTATGGGCGTTGATGAACTGCAGGTTGGTATGCGTTTCCTGGCTGAAACCGACCAGGGTCCGGTACCGGTTGAAATCACTGCGGTTGAAGACGATCACGTCGTGGTTGATGGTAACCACATGCTGGCCGGTCAGAACCTGAAATTCAACGTTGAAGTTGTGGCGATTCGCGAAGCGACTGAAGAAGAGCTGGCTCATGGCCACGTTCACGGTGCGCACGATCATCACCACGATCACGACCACGACGGTTGCTGCGGTGGTCATGGCCACGATCACGGTCATGAACACGGTGGCGAAGGCTGCTGCGGCGGTAAAGGTAACGGCGGTTGCGGTTGCCACTAATACCGAAAAAGTGACAAAAAAGCGGGGAATCCCCGCTTTTTTTACGCCTCAATAATGTGGCGGTGGCGTTTCTTCAGCCTGCGACGCGATGTTCGACGGCTGGCTGGCTTTTAGCTTCTCGGTCAGCAGACGCAGATGATCGCGCAGTTTCGCCATCTCCATTTCATGAGCGGTCACCGTGACGTTCAGTTCTTCAATGGTGATTTCCTGAAAAGCCAGTCGGCTCTCCAGCTCTGCCAGGCGTGCTTCCAATGATAAATCCTGCATGATTCACCTCTTTTGTCGAATGGTCGCCGCGGATTCTACTTAACTTTGCTGCCCGAGACAGCACTCATTTCGCGGTCATCGAAACTAATTTAAACAAAAAGAGTCTGAAAATAGATGATAATAGGGCGTGTCTGTATGTAGATTTGTTCGACAACGCTTTATAGTACCCTTCTGATAATAGTTAACCCTGGGGTGAGATGCCCCGATCCTGGAGATATGGATGAAATCACTGTTTAAAGTAACGCTGCTGGCGACCACAATGGCCGTTGCCCTGCATGCACCGATCACTTTTGCTGCTGAAGCTGCAAAACCTGCTACAACTGCTGACAGCAAAGCAGCGTTCAAAAATGACGATCAGAAATCAGCTTATGCACTGGGTGCTTCGCTGGGTCGTTACATGGAAAACTCTCTTAAAGAACAAGAAAAACTGGGCATCAAACTGGATAAAGATCAGCTGATCGCGGGTGTTCAGGATGCATTTGCTGATAAGAGCAAACTCTCCGACCAAGAGATCGAACAGACACTGCAAGCATTCGAAGCTCGCGTGAAGTCTTCTGCTCAGGCGAAGATGGAAAAAGACGCGGCAGATAACGAAGCGAAAGGTAAAGAGTACCGCGAGAAATTTGCCAAAGAGAAAGGTGTGAAAACCTCTTCAACTGGTCTGGTTTATCAGGTAGTAGAAGCCGGTAAAGGCGAAGCACCGAAAGACAGCGATACTGTTGTCGTGAACTACAAGGGTACGCTGATCGACGGTAAAGAGTTCGACAACTCTTACACCCGTGGTGAACCGCTCTCTTTCCGTCTGGACGGTGTTATTCCGGGTTGGACAGAAGGTCTGAAGAACATCAAGAAAGGCGGTAAGATCAAACTGGTTATTCCACCAGAACTGGCTTACGGCAAAGCGGGTGTTCCGGGGATCCCACCGAATTCTACCTTGGTGTTTGACGTAGAGCTGCTGGATGTGAAACCAGCGCCGAAGGCTGATGCAAAGCCGGAAGCTGATGCGAAAGCCGCAGATTCTGCTAAAAAATAAGCATTAAGAACCGCCGCCTGACCAGGCGGCGGTTTTTTTATTACAGGCCGGATATAATTAGTGCTGGAAAGCGGAACCTCCGCTGTATTAATTTAGTTACCCGCATCATTAATGAGCCTGCCCTGAAAAGTTAACGACAGGCTCCTGAAAAGGAGTGTTTTTTTTCATGTCCAGGTCGCTTTTAACCAACGAAACCAGTGAGTTGGATTTACTGGATCAACGTCCTTTCGACCAGACCGATTTTGATATTCTGAAATCCTACGAAGCGGTGGTGGACGGGTTAGCGATGCTTATTGGCTCCCACTGTGAAATCGTTTTGCACTCTTTGCAGGATCTAAAATGTTCAGCCATACGCATTGCTAACGGTGAACATACAGGCCGGAAGATTGGTTCGCCAATTACCGACCTGGCGCTACGTATGCTGCACGATATGACGGGAGCGGATAGCAGCGTTTCTAAATGCTACTTTACTCGCGCCAAAAGCGGCGTATTAATGAAGTCCCTGACTATCGCGATTCGTAACCGCGAACAGCGTGTAATTGGTCTGCTGTGCATCAATATGAATCTTGATGTTCCCTTCTCGCAGATTATGAGCACTTTTGTGCCGCCAGAAACCCCGGATGTCGGTTCAAGCGTCAACTTTGCCTCTTCTGTTGAAGATCTGGTTACCCAAACGCTGGAGTTCACCATCGAAGAAGTGAATGCCGATCGCAATGTTTCTAATAACGCCAAAAATCGTCAGATCGTGCTAAATCTCTACGAGAAAGGGATCTTCGATATTAAAGATGCGATCAACCAGGTTGCTGACCGCCTGAACATCTCCAAACACACTGTCTATCTCTACATCCGCCAGTTCAAGAGCGGTGATTTCCAGGGGCAAGATAAGTAATGCGTTTTGCCATCGTGGTGACCGGACCAGCATACGGTACGCAACAGGCGAGTAGTGCTTTTCAGTTTGCGCAGGCGCTGATAGCAGAAGGCCATGAACTAAGCAGCGTCTTTTTCTATCGGGAAGGGGTCTATAACGCTAACCAATTGACCTCACCGGCAAGCGACGAATTTGACCTTGTGCGTGGCTGGCAACAGTTGAATACGCAACATGGTGTGGCGCTGAATATCTGCGTAGCGGCAGCATTACGCCGTGGTGTTGTTGATGAAACGGAGGCCGGAAGACTGGGGCTGGCTGCGTCAAACCTTCAGCCGGGATTTACCTTAAGTGGACTTGGCGCGCTGGCGGAAGCCTCGCTGACCTGTAACAGGGTGGTACAGTTCTGATGAAACGAATTGCGTTTGTTTTTTCTACTGCGCCTCATGGTACCGCTGCAGGCCGGGAAGGTTTAGATGCTTTACTGGCAACTTCCGCATTAACTGACGATCTGGCTGTCTTCTTTATTGCTGATGGCGTTTTTCAGCTGTTGCCAGGACAAAAGCCCGATGCAGTGCTGGCGCGTGATTACATTGCCACTTTTAAATTGTTGGGTCTGTACGACATTGAACAGTGCTGGGTTTGTGCGGCTTCACTGCGCGAACGCGGGTTAGATCCGCAGACCCCCTTTGTTGTCGAAGCCACGCCGCTCGAAGCAGATGCCTTACGCCGCGAACTCGCCAACTACGATGTTATTTTGAGGTTTTGAGGCGTTTATGCTGCACACATTACATCGTTCACCCTGGCTGACGGATTTTGCTGCGCTGTTGCGTCTACTCTGTGAAGGCGACGAACTGCTATTATTGCAAGATGGTGTAACTGCCGCAGTTGACGGTAACCGCTACCTTGAAAGTCTGCGTAATGCCCCCATTAAGGTCTATGCCCTGAACGAAGACCTTATTGCCCGCGGTTTGACTGGTCAAATTTCGAACGACATCATTCCCATTGACTATACTGATTTCGTCAGACTTACGGTTAAGCACTCCAGCCAGATGGCCTGGTGATGGCGGGATCGTTGTATATTTCTTGACACCTTTTCGGCATCGCCCTAAAATTCGGCGTCCTCATATTGTGTGAGGACGTTTTATTACGTGTTTACGAAGCAAAAGCTAAAACCAGGAGCTATTTAATGGCAACAGTTAACCAGCTGGTACGCAAACCACGTGCTCGCAAAGTTGCGAAAAGCAACGTGCCTGCGCTGGAAGCATGCCCGCAAAAACGTGGCGTATGTACTCGTGTATATACTACCACTCCTAAAAAACCGAACTCCGCGCTGCGTAAAGTATGCCGTGTTCGTCTGACTAACGGTTTCGAAGTGACTTCCTACATCGGTGGTGAAGGTCACAACCTGCAGGAGCACTCCGTGATCCTGATCCGTGGTGGTCGTGTTAAAGACCTCCCGGGTGTTCGTTACCACACCGTACGTGGTGCGCTTGACTGCTCCGGCGTTAAAGACCGTAAGCAGGCTCGTTCCAAGTATGGCGTGAAGCGTCCTAAGGCTTAATGGTTCTCCGTTAAGTAAGGCCAAACGTTTTAACTTAAATGTCAAACTAAACTCGTAGAGTTTTGGACAATCCTGAATTAACAACGGAGTATTTCCATGCCACGTCGTCGCGTCATTGGTCAGCGTAAAATTCTGCCGGATCCGAAGTTCGGATCAGAACTGCTGGCTAAATTTGTAAATATCCTGATGGTAGATGGTAAAAAATCTACTGCCGAATCTATCGTATACAGCGCGCTGGAGACCCTGGCTCAGCGTTCTGGTAAATCTGAACTGGAAGCATTCGAAGTAGCTCTCGAAAACGTGCGCCCGACTGTAGAAGTTAAGTCTCGCCGCGTTGGTGGTTCTACTTATCAGGTACCAGTTGAAGTCCGTCCGGTTCGTCGTAATGCTCTGGCAATGCGTTGGATCGTTGAAGCTGCTCGTAAACGCGGTGATAAATCCATGGCTCTGCGCCTGGCGAACGAACTTTCTGATGCTGCAGAAAACAAAGGTACTGCAGTTAAGAAACGTGAAGACGTTCACCGTATGGCCGAAGCCAACAAGGCGTTCGCACACTACCGTTGGTAATCCCTTCGGAGTTTTAGTCACCAGGCGGGCGCTTCCAGTAAGCAGCCCGCTTTGGGCTACTTAAATTGAACGCCTAAAAGATAAACGAGGAAACAAATGGCTCGTACAACACCCATCGCACGCTACCGTAACATCGGTATCAGTGCGCACATCGACGCCGGTAAAACCACTACTACCGAACGTATTCTGTTCTACACCGGTGTAAACCATAAAATCGGTGAAGTTCATGACGGCGCTGCAACCATGGACTGGATGGAGCAGGAGCAGGAACGTGGTATTACCATCACTTCCGCTGCAACTACTGCATTCTGGTCTGGTATGGCTAAGCAGTATGAGCCGCATCGCATCAACATCATCGACACCCCGGGGCACGTTGACTTCACAATCGAAGTAGAACGTTCCATGCGTGTTCTCGATGGTGCGGTAATGGTTTACTGCGCAGTTGGTGGTGTTCAGCCGCAGTCTGAAACCGTATGGCGTCAGGCAAACAAATATAAAGTTCCGCGCATTGCGTTCGTTAACAAAATGGACCGCATGGGTGCGAACTTCCTGAAAGTTGTTAACCAGATCAAAACCCGTCTGGGCGCGAACCCGGTTCCGCTGCAGCTGGCGATTGGTGCTGAAGAACATTTCACCGGTGTTGTTGACCTGGTGAAAATGAAAGCTATCAACTGGAACGACGCTGACCAGGGCGTAACCTTCGAATACGAAGATATCCCGGCAGACATGGTTGAACTGGCTAACGAATGGCACCAGAACCTGATCGAATCCGCAGCTGAAGCTTCTGAAGAGCTGATGGAAAAATACCTGGGTGGTGAAGAACTGACTGAAGAAGAGATTAAAGGTGCTCTGCGTCAGCGCGTTCTGAACAACGAAATCATCCTGGTAACCTGTGGTTCTGCGTTCAAGAACAAAGGTGTTCAGGCGATGCTGGATGCGGTAATTGATTACCTGCCATCCCCGGTTGACGTACCTGCGATCAACGGTATCCTGGACGACGGTAAAGATACTCCGGCTGAACGTCACGCAAGTGATGACGAGCCGTTCTCTGCACTGGCGTTCAAAATCGCTACCGACCCGTTTGTTGGTAACCTGACCTTCTTCCGTGTGTACTCCGGTGTGGTTAACTCTGGTGATACCGTACTGAACTCCGTGAAAGCTGCACGTGAGCGTTTCGGTCGTATCGTTCAGATGCACGCTAACAAACGTGAAGAGATCAAAGAAGTTCGCGCGGGCGACATCGCTGCTGCTATCGGTCTGAAAGACGTAACCACTGGTGACACCCTGTGTGACCCGGATGCGCCGATCATTCTGGAACGTATGGAATTCCCTGAGCCGGTAATCTCCATCGCAGTTGAACCGAAAACCAAAGCTGACCAGGAAAAAATGGGTCTGGCTCTGGGCCGTCTGGCTAAAGAAGACCCGTCTTTCCGTGTATGGACTGACGAAGAATCTAACCAGACCATCATCGCGGGTATGGGCGAACTGCACCTCGACATCATCGTTGACCGTATGAAGCGTGAATTCAACGTTGAAGCGAACGTAGGTAAACCGCAGGTTGCTTACCGTGAAACTATCCGCCAGAAAGTTACCGATGTTGAAGGTAAACACGCGAAACAGTCTGGTGGTCGTGGTCAGTATGGTCATGTTGTTATCGACATGTACCCGCTGGAGCCGGGTTCAAACCCGAAAGGCTACGAGTTCATCAACGACATTAAAGGTGGTGTAATCCCTGGCGAATACATCCCGGCCGTTGATAAAGGTATCCAGGAACAGCTGAAAGCAGGTCCGCTGGCAGGCTACCCGGTAGTAGACATGGGTATTCGTCTGCACTTCGGTTCTTACCATGACGTTGACTCCTCTGAACTGGCGTTTAAACTGGCTGCTTCTATCGCCTTTAAAGAAGGCTTTAAGAAAGCGAAACCAGTTCTGCTTGAGCCGATCATGAAGGTTGAAGTAGAAACTCCGGAAGAGAACACCGGTGACGTTATCGGTGACTTGAGCCGTCGTCGTGGTATGCTCAAAGGTCAGGAATCTGAAGTTACTGGCGTTAAGATCCACGCTGAAGTACCGCTGTCTGAAATGTTCGGATATGCAACTCAGCTGCGTTCTCTGACCAAAGGTCGTGCATCATACACCATGGAATTCCTGAAGTATGATGAAGCGCCGAGTAACGTTGCTCAGGCCGTAATTGAAGCCCGTGGTAAATAAGCCTAAGGGTTAATACCAAAGTCCCGTGCTCTCACCTGAAGGGGAGAGCACTATAGTAAGGAATATAGCCGTGTCTAAAGAAAAATTTGAACGTACAAAACCGCACGTTAACGTTGGTACTATCGGCCACGTTGACCACGGTAAAACTACTCTGACCGCTGCAATCACCACCGTACTGGCTAAAACCTACGGCGGTGCTGCTCGTGCATTCGACCAGATCGATAACGCACCGGAAGAAAAAGCTCGTGGTATCACCATCAACACTTCTCACGTTGAATATGACACCCCGACCCGTCACTACGCGCA
>NZ_VNXM01000004.1:0-276 GCF_009820205.1 Escherichia sp. HH26CH | reverse complement strand
GTGGCGTCCCCTAGGGGATTCGAACCCCTGTTACCGCCGTGAAAGGGCGGTGTCCTGGGCCTCTAGACGAAGGGGACACGAAAATTGCTTATCACGCGCTGCGTGATATTTTCGTGTAGGGTGAGCTTTCATTAATAGAAAGCGAACGGCCTTATTCTCTTCAGCCTCACTCCCAACGCGTAAACGCCTTGCTATTCACTTTTCATCAGACAATCTGTGTGAGCACTGCAAAGTACAGTTCTTTAAGGTAAGGAGGTGATCCAACCGCAGGTTCCC
>NZ_VNXM01000053.1:0-101539 GCF_009820205.1 Escherichia sp. HH26CH | reverse complement strand
GAAGTGAAACGCCGTAGCGCCGATGGTAGTGTGGGGTCTCCCCATGCGAGAGTAGGGAACTGCCAGGCATCAAATTAAGCAGTAAGCCGGTCATAAAACCGGTGGTTGTAAAAGAATTCGGTGGAGCGGTAGTTCAGTCGGTTAGAATACCTGCCTGTCACGCAGGGGGTCGCGGGTTCGAGTCCCGTCCGTTCCGCCACCCTAATTAGGGGCGTAGTTCAATTGGTAGAGCACCGGTCTCCAAAACCGGGTGTTGGGAGTTCGAGTCTCTCCGCCCCTGCCAGAAATCATCCTTAGCGAAAGCTAAGGATTTTTTTTATCTGTACCAACCCTCTCCGAAGTAAATCCTTCCACCGGCATCCTTGCCAGTCATTTTGATTAATACACTTCATCCAGCACGTTAATTTTCAATAGATCACGAATCAACGCATTTTTATCGCTATTTTGCAGCCATATAGCATAAAGCGGCCGTGAAAGTGTTGTGCTATCGACAACGGTATGCAGACCGCCTTTTTTACGCGCCCAGCTGACTGGTAGCCAGGTGCAACCATTAAGCATCGCAATCTGTTGCTGTGCCAGTTCAGCTGAACTCGTTGTCAGAATGGGAACTTCGTCAGCACCGATCAAACCTGCCTCATGCTGTTGAAAATCTGGCCCCCACTCTAATCGCAGATAGTTTAGATCTCCCTTTAGTTTAGAAGGGGCACTGGTATAAAGCGCTAAAGTGAAATACCCCAACAACTGACTGCTAAATTCGTCCATTTTGGGTGCTTCAGTAGTAATAAGAAGATCAAGCTGGCGTTCATGCAGCTGTTTTACCAGAGACTGCCGTTGGGCAATTCGCGCTTCGAACTGTAAACCTGTATGGGCATCCTGATTTTGATACAAGCGTCCCAGCCACTGATTAAGCATACATTCCCACAACGAGGCGCTGGCACCGATAGAAAACTCGTTATGTCGTGAGGTATGCGCCACCTCCTTACGGGCGGCCTGCCAGGTGCTCATGAGCGTTTCTGCGTAAGGCAGTAGTTTTTCACCGGCAGCGGTTAAACGGATATTGTTTCTGTGGCGGGTGAAAAGGTTCACACCCAGTTGATTTTCCAGTTGTCTGATTCGAAAGCTCACTGCTGACTGGGTCAGATAGAGCGATTCAGCTGCTCGACCAAAGTGACGCGTTCGGCTAACTTCCAGGAAAGTTTTTAACAATTCCGTATCCACAGTGCTCTCCGCAAAATTATTTGTCGTTATGATTTAAATGTTTTGTTTTACACTCTGTCAAGCGTAACTAATACTCCGCGCCATAACTAGCTCGGTCAAAGAATTAGGAGCGTGCAGGATGGCGGAAAGCTTTACGACGACTAATCGATATTTCGACAATAAACATTATCCACGTGGATTCTCTCGTCATGGTGATTTCACCATCAAAGAGGCACAACTGCTTGAGCGTCATGGTTATGCCTTCAATGAGCTGGATCTCGGCAAACGCGAGCCGGTTACCGAGGAAGAGAAACTCTTCGTAGCAGTATGCCGTGGCGAACGTGAGCCAGTGACAGAAGCAGAACGCGTGTGGTCCAAGTATATGACGCGTATCAAGCGTCCAAAACGTTTTCACACCCTTTCCGGCGGTAAACCGCAGGTTGAAGGTGCTGAAGACTACACCGATTCTGACGATTAATAAAAAGGGCGAAATGCCCTTTTTTTTATGTCAGTAGTTTTTGCAGATGGATGAGCAAACGGTCAATGGCACGATAGCTAACTGCCTCCTGCAAATGCTGACGTGTGATAATGTCGGACTGATCAATATCAGCAATGGTTCGTGCAACTTTCAGTAACCGCTGCCAGGCACGAATCGATAACCCCAGATGGATCAGCGTTTCTTCCAGCCACTGCGCATCTTCGCTCTCAAGCTTGCAGAATTGGCGTATTTCCGGACTATCCAGCCAGGCATTCAGTTTATTCTGCCGCTTAAATTGGCGCTCTCTGGCGGCCATTACGCGTTGTTTAACGGTGGCGCTGTTTTCCCCCTGAACAACCGCTTTACTCAAAATACCGGGTGGCGGTAGTGGGATCTCCAGTGAGAGGTCGAATCGGTCAAGAAAGGGACCAGAGAGTCGGTTGAGATAACGCAGCGTTTGCTCTGGTGTGCAGCGGTTATGGTTTCCCTGATAATGTCCGGTAGGGCTGGGATTCATCGCCGCGACAAGCTGGAAACGGGCTGGATAGGTTATTTTTGCTCGCGTGCGTGAAAGATGGATCTGCCCGGATTCAATCGGCTCTCGCAAGGCATCCAGTGTACGCCGTTCAAATTCAGGTAGCTCATCAAGAAAAAGCACGCCGTTATGCGCCAGCGAAATTTCACCAGGCCCTGGAATTGCACCACCGCCCACCATCGCAGTTAACGACGCACTGTGATGCGGTGAGCGGAACGGGCGCTGCCGCCATTGTTTTTGTACTGATTCAGCATTTACCAGACTTAATATCGCAGCGCTCTCCAGTGCCTCTTCATTGCTTAAATCTGGCAACAGGCCATTAATACGGCTGGCGAGCATTGTTTTACCTGTTCCCGGCGGTCCAATCAGTAAAAGGTTGTGCCCGCCAGCTGCGGTAATTTCCAGTCCTCGCTTTCCTTGCTCCTGACCGACAACATCACTGAGATCATGTTGTAGCGCCCGGGATACTGCATCAGTTGGTTTCGGGCGTTCGAGAGCGTGCTTACCCTCCAGAAACGCACAGACAGCCTGCAGATGATCGGCTATCAGGCATCCTTCACCGTTAATTAGCCCCACTTCATCCTCGTTATCTTTCGCGACGATAATTTTTCTGCCCGACTTAATGGCTTCAGTTGCACTGGAGATTGCGCCGGGAACGCCACGCAGAGCGCCTGTAAGCGCCAGTTCTCCGACTAATTCATATTCATCTAACTTATTGGCTGTAAGCTGTTCTGAGGCTGCCAGCAACGCAATGGCGATAGGTAAATCATATCGTCCCCCTTCTTTTGGCAGATCGGCTGGAGCAAGGTTGATGGTGATTTTTTTCGCCGGATATTCATATCCGCTATTGATAATGGCGCTGCGCACGCGATCGCGAGCTTCTTTTACCGTTGTTTCTGGTAAGCCCACCATCGTTAAGCCGGGTAGACCTTTACTGATATGTACCTCAACAGTGATTGGGGGCGCATTTACTCCCAGGGCTGCGCGGGTATGAACAATTGACAGTGACATAAGCCCTCCTTGAGTCGCCATTATGTGCATAAGATATCGCTGCTGTAGCCCGCTAATTCGTGAATTTTAGTGGCTGATTCCTGTTTATTTGTGCAAGTGAAGTTGAGTTGTTCTGGCGGTGGAACGATGCTCGCAAAAATGCAGTGGACAAAGGATTAACTACGAGGAAGGGAACAACATTCATACTGAAATTGAATTTTTTTCACTCACTGTTTTCTTTTTAAAAAACAACAATTTCTATTGAAATTATTAAAGGCATCATAAAAATCGGCCAAAAAATATCTTGTGCTATTCGCAAAATCTATGGTAACTCTTTAGGCATTCCTTCGAACAAGATGCAAGAAAAGACAAAATGACAGCCCTTCTACGAGTGATTAGCCTGGTCGTGATTAGCGTGGTGGTGATTATTATCCCACCGTGCGGGGCTGCACTTGGACGAGGAAAGGCTTAGAGATCAAGCCTTAACGAACTAAGACCCCCGCACCGAAAGGTCCGGGGGTTTTTTTTGACCTTAAAAACATAACTGAGGAGCAGACAATGAATAACAGCACAAAATTCTGTTTCTCAAGATTCAGGACGGGGAACTAACTATGAATGGCGCACAGTGGGTGGTACATGCGTTGCGGGCACAGGGTGTGAACACCGTTTTCGGTTATCCGGGTGGCGCAATTATGCCGGTTTACGATGCATTGTATGACGGTGGCGTGGAACACTTGCTGTGCCGACACGAGCAAGGTGCAGCAATGGCGGCTATCGGTTATGCCCGTGCTACCGGCAAAACTGGCGTTTGCATCGCCACGTCTGGTCCTGGTGCAACCAACCTGATAACCGGGCTTGCGGACGCGCTGTTAGATTCCATCCCCGTTGTTGCTATCACCGGTCAGGTATCCGCACCGTTTATCGGCACTGACGCATTTCAGGAGGTGGATATTCTGGGGTTGTCGTTAGCCTGCACCAAGCACAGTTTCCTGGTGCAATCACTGGAAGAGTTACCGCGTATCATGGCCGAAGCGTTTGACGTCGCCAGCTCAGGTCGTCCCGGTCCGGTTTTGGTCGATATTCCAAAAGATATCCAGTTAGCCAGCGGCGATCTGGAACCCTGGTTCACCACCGTTGAAAACGAAGTGACTTTCCCACATGCCGAAGTCGAGCAAGCGCGCCAGATGTTGGCAAAAGCGCAAAAACCGATGCTGTACGTTGGCGGTGGCGTGGGTATGGCGCAGGCAGTTCCTGCATTACGAGAATTTCTCTCTGCCACAAAAATGCCTGCCACCTGCACGCTGAAAGGACTTGGCGCAGTTGATGCGGATTATCCGTACTATCTGGGCATGCTGGGGATGCACGGCACCAAAGCGGCGAACTTTGCGGTGCAGGAATGTGACTTGTTGATCGCCGTGGGTGCACGTTTTGATGACCGGGTAACTGGCAAACTGAACACCTTCGCACCACACGCCAGTGTTATCCATATGGATATCGACCCGGCAGAAATGAACAAGCTGCGTCAGGCGCATGTGGCATTGCAGGGTGATTTAAATGCTCTGTTACCGGCATTACGACAGCCGTTGAATATCAATGACTGGCAGCAACACTGCGCGCAGCTGCGTGATGAACATGCATGGCGTTACAACCATCCCGGTGATGCTATCTACGCGCCGTTGTTGTTAAAACAACTGTCGGATCGTAAACCTGAAGATTGTGTAGTAACCACAGATGTAGGGCAGCACCAGATGTGGGCCGCGCAGCACATCGTCCACACTCGCCCGGAAAATTTCATCACTTCAAGCGGATTAGGCACCATGGGGTTTGGTTTACCGGCAGCGGTTGGTGCGCAAGTTGCGCGACCGAACGATACCGTCGTCTGTATCTCCGGTGACGGCTCTTTCATGATGAATGTGCAAGAGCTGGGCACCGTAAAACGCAAGCAATTACCGTTGAAAATTGTCTTACTCGATAACCAACGGTTAGGGATGGTTCGACAATGGCAGCAACTGTTTTTCCAAGAACGATATAGCGAAACCACCCTTACCGATAATCCCGATTTCCTCATGTTAGCCAGCGCCTTCGGCATCCCTGGCCAACACATCACCCGTAAAGACCAGGTTGAAGCGGCACTCGACACCATGCTGAACAGTGATGGGCCATACCTGCTTCATGTCTCAATCGACGAACTTGAGAACGTCTGGCCGCTGGTGCCGCCTGGCGCCAGTAATTCAGAAATGTTGGAGAAATTATCATGATGCAACATCAGGTCAATGTATCGGCTCGCTTCAATCCGGAAACCTTAGAACGTGTTTTACGCGTGGTGCGTCATCGTGGTTTCCACGTCTGCTCAATGAATATGGCCGCCGCCAGCGATGCACAAAATATAAATATCGAATTGACCGTTGCCAGCCCACGGTCGGTCGACTTACTGTTTAGTCAGTTAAATAAACTGGTGGACGTCGCACACGTTGCCATCTGCCAGAGCACAACCACATCACAACAAATCCGCGCCTGAGCGCAAAAGGAATATAAAAATGACCACGAAGAAAGCTGATTACATTTGGTTCAATGGGGAAATGGTTCGCTGGGAAGACGCGAAGGTGCATGTGATGTCGCACGCGCTGCACTATGGTACCTCAGTTTTTGAAGGTATCCGTTGCTATGATTCGCACAAAGGACCAGTTGTATTCCGCCATCGTGAGCATATGCAGCGTCTGCATGACTCCGCCAAAATCTATCGCTTCCCGGTTTCGCAGAGCATTGATGAGCTGATGGAAGCGTGTCGTGACGTGATCCGCAAAAACAATCTCACCAGCGCCTATATCCGTCCGCTAATCTTCGTCGGTGATGTTGGCATGGGCGTAAACCCGCCAGCGGGATACTCAACCGACGTGATTATCGCCGCTTTCCCGTGGGGAGCGTATCTGGGTGCAGAAGCGCTGGAGCAGGGGATCGATGCAATGGTTTCCTCCTGGAACCGCGCAGCGCCAAACACCATCCCAACCGCGGCAAAAGCCGGTGGTAACTACCTCTCTTCTCTGCTGGTGGGTAGCGAAGCGCGCCGCCACGGTTATCAGGAAGGTATCGCGCTGGACGTGAATGGTTATATCTCTGAAGGTGCGGGCGAAAACCTGTTTGAAGTGAAAGACGGTGTGCTGTTTACCCCACCGTTCACCTCATCCGCGCTGCCGGGGATTACCCGTGACGCCATCATCAAACTGGCGAAAGAACTGGGAATTGAAGTGCGTGAGCAGGTGCTGTCGCGCGAATCACTGTACCTGGCGGATGAAGTGTTTATGTCTGGTACAGCGGCTGAAATCACGCCAGTGCGCAGTGTAGATGGTATCCAGGTAGGCGAAGGCCGTTGTGGCCCGGTTACCAAACGCATCCAGCAAGCCTTCTTCGGCCTCTTCACTGGTGAAACCGAAGATAAATGGGGCTGGTTAGATCAAGTTAATCAATAAATACAAAAAATGGGACGGCACGCACCGTCCCATTTACGAGACAGACACTGGGAGTAAATAAAGTATGCCTAAGTACCGTTCCGCCACCACCACTCATGGTCGTAATATGGCGGGTGCTCGTGCGCTGTGGCGCGCCACCGGAATGACCGACGCCGATTTCGGTAAGCCGATTATCGCGGTTGTGAACTCGTTCACCCAATTTGTACCGGGTCACGTTCATCTGCGCGATCTCGGTAAACTGGTCGCCGAACAAATTGAAGCGGCTGGCGGCGTTGCCAAAGAGTTCAATACCATTGCGGTGGATGATGGGATCGCTATGGGCCACGGGGGGATGCTTTATTCACTGCCATCTCGCGAACTGATCGCTGATTCCGTTGAGTATATGGTCAATGCCCACTGCGCCGACGCCATGGTCTGCATCTCTAACTGCGACAAAATCACCCCGGGGATGCTGATGGCCTCCCTGCGCCTGAATATTCCGGTGATCTTTGTTTCCGGCGGCCCGATGGAAGCCGGGAAGACCAAACTGTCCGATCAGATCATCAAGCTCGATCTGGTGGATGCGATGATCCAGGGCGCAGACCCGAAAGTCTCTGACTCGCAGAGCGAGCAGGTTGAACGTTCCGCCTGCCCGACCTGCGGTTCCTGCTCCGGGATGTTCACCGCTAACTCGATGAACTGCCTGACCGAGGCGCTGGGCCTGTCGCAGCCGGGTAACGGTTCGCTGCTGGCAACCCACGCTGACCGTAAGCAGCTGTTCCTCAATGCCGGCAAACGCATTGTTGAATTGACCAAACGTTACTACGAACAGGATGATGAAAGCGCACTGCCGCGTAACATCGCAAGCAAAGCGGCGTTTGAAAATGCCATGACGCTGGATATCGCGATGGGCGGCTCTACCAACACCGTTCTCCACCTGCTGGCGGCGGCGCAGGAAGCGGAAATCGACTTCACCATGAGTGATATCGATAAGCTCTCCCGTAAAGTCCCGCAGCTGTGTAAAGTCGCGCCGAGCACCCAAAAATACCATATGGAAGATGTTCACCGGGCTGGTGGTGTTATCGGCATTCTCGGCGAACTGGATCGCGCGGGGTTACTGAACCGTGATGTGAAAAACGTACTTGGTCTGACGTTGCCGCAAACGCTGGAACAATACGACGTTATGCTGACCCAGGATGATGCAGTAAAAAATATGTACCGCGCTGGCCCTGCGGGCATTCGTACTACACAGGCATTCTCGCAGGATTGCCGCTGGGATACGCTGGACGACGATCGCTTCAATGGCTGTATCCGCTCGATGGAACACGCCTACAGCAAAGACGGCGGTCTGGCGGTGCTCTACGGTAATTTCGCAGAAAACGGCTGCATCGTGAAAACCGCGGGCGTCGATGACAGCATCCTCAAATTCACCGGCCCGGCGAAAGTGTACGAAAGCCAGGACGACGCGGTAGAAGCGATCCTCGGTGGCAAAGTTGTCGCGGGCGATGTGGTGGTGATCCGCTATGAAGGCCCGAAAGGCGGCCCTGGCATGCAGGAAATGCTCTACCCAACCAGCTTCCTGAAATCAATGGGGCTCGGCAAAGCCTGTGCGCTGATCACCGATGGACGCTTCTCCGGCGGCACCTCTGGTCTTTCCATCGGCCACGTCTCGCCGGAAGCGGCAAGCGGCGGCAGCATTGGCCTGATTGAAGATGGTGACCTGATCGCTATCGACATTCCGAACCGTGGCATTCAGTTACAGGTAAGCGATGCCGAACTGGCGGCCCGTCGTGAAGCGCAGGAAGCCCGTGGCGACAAAGCCTGGATGCCGAAAAACCGTGAACGTCAGGTTTCCTTTGCCCTGCGCGCCTACGCCAGCCTGGCAACCAGCGCCGACAAAGGCGCGGTGCGCGATAAATCGAAACTGGGGGGTTAATGATGGCAGACTCACAACCCCTGTCTGGTGCTCCGGAAGGCGCCGAATATTTAAGAGCGGTGCTACGTGCACCGGTTTACGAGGCGGCGCAGGTCACGCCGCTACAAAAAATGGAAAAGCTCTCGTCGCGTCTTGATAACGTGATTCTGGTGAAGCGCGAAGATCGCCAGCCGGTACACAGCTTTAAGCTGCGCGGTGCATACGCCATGATGGCGGGCCTGACGGAAGAACAAAAAGCGCATGGCGTGATCACTGCCTCGGCGGGTAATCACGCGCAGGGCGTCGCGTTTTCTTCCGCACGGTTAGGCGTGAAGGCGCTGATCGTCATGCCAACCGCCACCGCCGATATCAAAGTTGATGCGGTACGCGGCTTTGGCGGCGAAGTGTTGCTTCATGGCGCGAACTTTGACGAAGCAAAAGCGAAAGCGATCGAACTGTCACAGCAGCAGGGCTTCACCTGGGTGCCACCGTTCGACCACCCGATGGTGATCGCCGGGCAAGGCACGCTGGCGCTGGAACTGCTCCAGCAGGATGCCCATCTTGACCGCGTGTTTGTGCCGGTCGGCGGCGGCGGTCTGGCGGCGGGTGTGGCGGTGCTGATCAAACAACTGATGCCGCAAATCAAAGTGATCGCCGTTGAAGCGGAAGACTCCGCCTGCCTGAAAGCGGCGCTGGATGCGGGTCATCCTGTGGATCTGCCGCGCGTGGGGCTGTTTGCTGAAGGCGTTGCGGTAAAACGCATTGGCGACGAAACCTTCCGTTTGTGCCAGGAGTATCTCGACGACATCATCACCGTCGATAGTGATGCTATCTGTGCGGCGATGAAGGATTTATTCGAAGATGTGCGCGCGGTGGCGGAACCCTCCGGCGCGCTGGCACTGGCAGGGATGAAAAAATATATCGCTCAGCACAACATTCGCGGTGAACGGCTGGCGCATATTCTTTCCGGTGCTAACGTGAACTTCCACGGCCTGCGCTACGTCTCGGAACGCTGCGAACTGGGCGAACAACGTGAAGCATTGCTGGCGGTGACCATTCCGGAAGAAAAAGGCAGCTTCCTGAAGTTCTGCCAGTTGCTTGGCGGGCGTTCGGTCACCGAGTTCAACTACCGCTTTGCCGATGCCAAAAACGCCTGCATCTTTGTCGGCGTGCGCTTAAGCCGCGGCCTCGAAGAGCGCAAAGAAATTTTGCAGATGCTCAACGATGGCGGCTACAGCGTGGTTGATCTCTCCGACGACGAAATGGCGAAGCTACACGTGCGCTATATGGTTGGCGGGCGTCCATCGCATCCGTTGCAGGAACGCCTCTACAGCTTCGAATTCCCGGAATCACCGGGTGCGCTGCTGCGCTTCCTCAACACGCTGGGTACGCACTGGAACATCTCGCTGTTCCATTATCGCAGCCACGGTACCGACTACGGGCGCGTACTGGCGGCGTTCGAACTTGGCGACCATGAACCGGATTTCGAAACCCGGCTGAATGAGCTGGGCTACGATTGCCACGACGAAACCAATAACCCGGCGTTCAGGTTCTTTTTGGCGGGTTAATTGAGTTGGTGACCGGAAGTCAGGTCCGTTTCCGGTCATGTTTAAATTTTTTGTAGACGTCTCATTAGCTGGTGTATTAATTCTAAGGCTGTCATGGAAAGGGCAAAGCTAGTGACCAGGCATAAGCGCCAGATGCTAAAAGTACTATTAACCAGGGACGGTGAGATGAAATTTGCGCCAGTTATTCTTATGCTAACTTTTTTGCTTAGTGGCTGCGGTAGTATTATCTCGAGGGTGGCAGGGGAGCGTTACACTTATTATCATGGCACACAGTTCGATGCAGAGAGTGTTAATTTCGATAAGCCTCTTTCGCTTACTTTATTGCTGGATTTACCATTTTCTCTAGTCGCTGACACCCTGCTTTTTCCAGTTGATTTAATTTATTCACCATACTGCGGTATGCTTGTCGCCCACGATCCCGCTTATCCAAAACCGGGATGTGGGCAATAATAAACTCGCGGAAGAATCATTTGAGTAAACTACGGGTATAGTTATCCAGCTTCTCCGACTCATAAAAGCTCATACACTGCTCCATTATGTTATTCGCATCCTTTGCGCTATCGGGATGTAGCGCAAGGGTGAGGGTGCTAAATCCCTTCGTCTCTTTGGCGACAAATTTCTGGAAAGCATTCCACTTTCCAGCATTATCTAAAGCGTACCTTTCAAGCAGAAATGAGCTGTCATGAGCTGGGGCCGAAAAGGCATCCGTCGGCGTGCGTTCACGGTAATGAGAGGTTAAACACTCTTTCAACGCCAGGTGCTTCACATCCTGAACGGTGATACCTTTCGGTTTGGCTTGTGCACTGCAACTTACCGCTAAAACCAGAGATACTATCCACATCCTCGTTATCATACGTTGTCCTTTAATATCCAGATCCAATCTTCCCTCAGTTTATTGGGTTTTTCTGTAAGAAAACAGGTTGTTTCCGGAGCATCCAGTCATTCAATTTTGCGAGACGTTTTCCTGAAGACTCTCAACCTGATTGTGGCGAAACGCTGTTCAATTATCGCAGCCACGGTACTGACTACGGGCGCGTACTGGCGGCGTTCGAGTCTGGCCACCCTACAGGTTTGCGGCAAGTCCTGAGCGGTGTTGTTTTGAACAATATCGTGATCTGTCACAACGTATCTCATCTGTGTTTCCTTTATCTTTCCCTCATCGTTCGCCAGACATATGCTTGCGTGGCAACGAACTGACGCATTATTTTTTTGGCAAGGAAGATTGAGTAGAATAAAGGATTTTTAATTCTCTACGGATAATTCCCTGACGAACTCGAATCGTTGTCCTCAAAGGCTGTAGATAATGCTGTCTTTATTTGTTAAATAAATTTTTTGGAAAGTAATTTTTTAATACAAAAATGGACTTTATTTGTGAAAAAATATTTATTGATATCTCTCGCACTTCTTGCTGGTTGTGATCAGAAGCCTTCAGTTTCCCTTGATAAAGAAAACCATTACAATGTTGCTTTGGTAACAGGCATGGATGGTGAAGTTGAAATTTTTAATGAAGGTAAACTTCGCTTCCAAACTCAAGGGAGTACTGTTAACGGCGTCTGGGATGAATTCTCTTCACATCTTGAGGGCGAAAGTGGCCAACTCTATAATCTGAAAGAAAAATCAGGTCAAGCAACGTTACATAAAGCTATATCAGATGTGCTACTCACTCCTTTCATTATCGATGTAAAAAATAACAAAAGTGATTTTACCGCTGAAGAAAAAAAGCTCACGACTGCGCTACAGACATTAAAAGAATCTGATGAGCCAAAAGCCTATGAGGCCGTGATTCAAACCGTTAGTTACATAAAGGAAATGCTAAAAGACTCTGACGGTATGCTGGTGATGACCGATCTACCTCAGGAAATTAAACAGGAAAAAATACTGGATTCACTATTTAAAATCCCCCATGTCACAGTAAAAGTGGAAAAAATAAACGATAAATTTAAATATTATTCACTAAAAACTTCATCTGAATCAGATGTAAAACTGTATGGCACTTTAACGGTAGACAACAAAAATAATCAACTGCAATCTGTTGTGCTTTTTCAAAATATCGACTCTGGAAAGAATATAAAAGGACGTTCACTGTTTTATGCTGAACGCGAGAAAGAGCAGAAGAACGTGCCAAATCAGCCAGATAAGGCAAGGTCTATTAACATCGACACATATCTCGCCATGTGGGCTGCCAAAGATAGATACGATAAAGAATATGGCTCAGATATGCCGATAGAGTTATTCCCTGGCTTACCTTCGAAAACAGAAGAAAGCTTTCCTTCAAGCGGTATTATTATGAATCAGGATAACAATACCGTTGTCCTCTATGTACCATTAAGTTATTCTCAATATACATATTACAGATCCACATATATTTCCCCTGACAACCTTACGGTTAACAATATTTCATTGCGAGATGAACAGGGTAATGTTATTGAAAAAACGCCGGATTTCAGGATTATCGACGTTGATACTAAATGGGAAGGTTACGCCGCTGATAAAAGCAACGGGCTGGAAATTACCTTACAATTCAGTCAACCATTGCCGAAAGTTAGCACCATCGACGGTGACATTACCTGGAAAGGTGAAATCATTCTCGACACAAAAGAGCTGGCTCTTGATGCGAAAAAAGCAGTCAATATTGAGATGGCTGATATAGGGAATATCATGGCAACACCGGAGAAAGAGGGTGAATGGGCGCTAACCAGCGATAGTCCCACGGACTTAAAAAGTAAAACGTTGTTAATCTATAGCGATCAGCGTGGTATTTCTCACACCGGTACCACCAATATCGTTTTTAACTGGTTTGATGCGCCAAATATTGAACGACTTGTACTATCCGGCCTGACCCCATATGCAGGGCTTTACGAACACATCAGTTCAATGGATAAACGAATTGCCCCTAAGCTGATCCTTGCACAGAAGGAATCGCGTTCAGGGACTACGAAACTTCATTGGTACTCAACCAGCGAGCTATTAAAAAATAGTACGGTAAATATAATGCCATTACAGTTTAGTCAATACTCTGTAGTGACAGACAATGTTGATTCTGCTGTACTGGAAAAAGGATTCGCGAAAATTGATGCAAGAATTCAGGAAGACCCAAGTTATTATACTACGCGTATTGATATCGACTATCCGCTCAATAATGTCTGTAAATTAACCTCCGATGCGCCTGATTTACAGTGGATTGAAAGCGGTAGCGGTCTCGGAAGAATCACCTGGGATTTAAAAAATGCTGGTGATAATAGAGAACAAACCTCGCAGAAAGTTAATGCGATGTTGGAGTGTAATACGGGCTTATGGAAAGCACGTATGAAAATGGAACCGCAGCTATTTGTAGATGTTGCTCCGTTGCTTCCAGATGGTGTGAATGCGGATAATATCAGCGCCTATACTTTCTTTAACCTGAATCGCTTTATCAATGATAAGGGAGAGCAGCTTGCGCCTGTTCCCACCTCTCTGTTTAAGGATGATTTGAGTCACCAGCCGCGACTACAGGCCTCATATGAGCAACTGAAAAAAACACCGCTGAGTATTTTTATCAATCACGAAGGCAAGTTACGGTTCCCTGTCCCTGTCTCCCGTATTGAACAATTTGAGTTCGACAAAAATACGGTCAATCACCGCTGGGTAGCGGAAATCCAAAAATAATTAAACTGGCCTCCGTAACGGGAGGCCATTTTAACATTAGAGTTGAAGGTGGGGCCGTAAAACTAATTCGGTAAAATCTTCCAGAACGCCTCAATCAGCGGCTCATGCAGCCGCTTTTTTTGTGCGCACACGCCCAGTTCAAACGGCGTTTTCTCATCGCTGCGCTCTAAAATCATCACGCGGTTACGCACCGGTTCGGGGCTGTTTTCCAGCACAACTTCCGGCAACAATGCCACGCCGCAGCCGAGCGCCACCATCGAGACCATTGCTTCATGCCCGCCGACCGTGGCGTAAATCATCGGATTACTGATTTTATTGCGTCGGAACCACAACTCAATGCGGCGGCGCACCGGCCCCTGATCGGCCATGATAAACGGTACCGTTGACCAGTCCGGCTTTTCGACAGAAACCTGATTACGCACCGGGCAGGGCAATGCGGGTGCAATCAGCACCACTGCCAGATTCTCCAGCATCGAAAACGCCACTGCACCGGGCAGCGTCTCCGGCTTCCCGGCAATCGCCAGATCCGCTTCCCCCGTCACCACTTTTTCCATCGCATCCGCCGCATCACCGGTAGTGAGTTTGATCTCCACTGACGGGTGTTCCGCGCGGAATCTGTCAAGAATCGGCGGCAGATGGCTGTAGGCAGCGGTCACCGAGCAGAAGATATGTAATTCGCCAGAGAGCGACGGTCCTTGCTGGTCGATGGTGTGGCGCAATTGCTGATACTGCAACAGTGTTTGCTGGGCGAAAACGCGCAGTTCTTCGCCCGCTTCGGTCAGCGTCACCGTACGGTTATCGCGCACAAACAGCTGCTGACCGAGATCTTCTTCCAGGCGCTGAATCTGTCGGGAAAGCGTGGATGGACTAACGTGCATCGCCCGCGCGCTGCGGCCAAAATGGCGGCTTTCCGCCAGATGCAGGAAGGTTTTCAGATCGCGTAAATCCAATGGCGCAGCCCTCAATGTTGACGTTGCAAAAATTGCAATGTGACGTTGTGAATATATCAATTTCCGCAATAAATTTCCTGTCATATAGTGAATTCAATCTCGCAAACGCGAACCGAACAATAAGAAGCACAACATCACGAGGAATCACCATGGCTAACTACTTCAATACACTGAACCTGCGCCAGCAGCTGGCACAGCTGGGCAAATGTCGCTTTATGGGCCGCGACGAATTCGCCGATGGCGCGAGCTACCTTCAGGGTAAAAAAGTGGTCATCGTCGGTTGTGGTGCGCAGGGTCTGAACCAGGGCCTGAACATGCGTGATTCTGGTCTGGATATCTCTTATGCCCTGCGTAAAGAAGCGATCGCTGAGAAGCGCGCATCCTGGCGTAAAGCGACCGAAAACGGTTTTAAAGTGGGTACTTACGAAGAGCTGATCCCGCAGGCAGATCTGGTGGTTAACCTGACGCCAGACAAACAGCACTCCGACGTGGTGCGCACCGTACAGCCACTGATGAAAGACGGCGCGGCGCTGGGTTACTCACATGGTTTCAACATCGTCGAAGTGGGCGAGCAGATCCGTAAAGACATCACCGTAGTAATGGTTGCGCCGAAATGCCCTGGCACTGAAGTGCGTGAAGAGTACAAACGTGGGTTTGGCGTACCGACGCTGATTGCCGTTCACCCGGAAAACGATCCGAAAGGCGAAGGCATGGCGATCGCTAAAGCATGGGCGGCAGCAACTGGTGGTCACCGTGCTGGCGTGCTGGAATCGTCCTTTGTTGCGGAAGTGAAATCTGACCTGATGGGCGAGCAAACCATTCTGTGCGGTATGTTGCAGGCTGGCTCTCTGCTGTGCTTCGACAAGCTGGTGGAAGAAGGCACCGACCCGGCATATGCAGAAAAACTGATTCAGTTCGGTTGGGAAACCATCACCGAAGCCCTGAAGCAGGGCGGCATCACCCTGATGATGGACCGTCTCTCTAACCCGGCGAAACTGCGTGCTTACGCGCTCTCTGAACAACTGAAAGAGATCATGGCACCGCTGTTCCAGAAACATATGGACGATATCATCTCTGGCGAATTCTCTTCCGGCATGATGGCGGACTGGGCTAACGACGATAAGAAACTGCTGACCTGGCGTGAAGAAACCGGCAAAACCGCGTTCGAAACTGCGCCGCAGTTTGAAGGCAAAATCGGCGAGCAAGAGTACTTCGATAAAGGCGTACTGATGATCGCGATGGTGAAAGCGGGCGTTGAGCTGGCATTCGAAACCATGGTTGATTCCGGCATCATCGAAGAGTCTGCTTACTATGAATCACTGCACGAACTGCCGCTGATTGCCAATACCATCGCCCGTAAGCGTCTGTACGAAATGAACGTGGTTATCTCTGATACCGCCGAGTACGGTAACTATCTGTTCTCTTACGCTTGTGTGCCGTTGCTGAAACCGTTTATGGCAGAGCTGCAACCGGGCGACCTGGGTAAAGCTATTCCGGAAGGTGCGGTAGATAACGCGCAGTTGCGTGATGTGAACGAAGCGATTCGCAGCCATGCGATTGAGCAGGTAGGTAAGAAACTGCGCGGCTATATGACGGATATGAAACGTATTGCAGTTGCGGGTTAAGTGCGATTCAGAGTTCAAGGCCTTCTCCCGGAGAAGGCCTTGCTGTTAGTTACGGTAAAGCACCTTAATGATGTGATACCCGAACTGGGTATGCAGCGGACCGGTTGGCTCCAGTACCGGACAAGAGAAAACCACTTTATCGAACGCCGGAACCATCTGGCCCTGGCGGAATTCACCTAAATCACCGCCGCGTTTGCCTGACGGGCAAATAGAGTGTTTCTTCGCCAGCTTGCCGAAATCGGCACCATTCTTAATCTGCTCGAGAAGATCCAGAGCCAGTTTCTCTTCTTTTACAAGGATATGCAGTGCTGCTGCTGTTTTTGCCATGATCGTGCCTTGAATTAAAAATTGTCAGTCAGGGAGGGGGGACATATATGGCAAAAGCCCGGAAAATCCGGGCTTCGCAGGTCCCTCAAGGGGAGAAAACTTAGGGCCTCTATGGGCTACAGAGTCATTATCGGGGATGGTGATTTTATTGTCAATTTATGAGCGATATGGCATTGATTGACTTGATGACTGCCCTCTGTATGTCTGCAACCAACTCATGTGGCAAACATTGATTAAGATACCCCCGATAAGTCCTTGCTCTGTTTAATCGGTTTCGACTGACTTGTTGTACCAGGTCGGCTTTAGCCCAACGTATCTGCGGATCAAAGAATTGCAGGTCATTGATAACATTACTGGCTATTTCAACATGCATTCCACGATTTAACTTGTCATGGTCGCGAGTGGTTGATAATGGAACGACGATACATGCGTTGCCATTAATTTTTCCGTTGAGCACGACAACCAACCTATTTTTTATCATCTCAGGTGGAATGCGGCCATCGTAATACGTCGTGCTGAACTGTCCATTCTGGCTAACGGGATAGTTACCAAAGTTGCATTCCAGTATTTCACCAACCTTGGGGCTGAAATTAATCGCCACGAGTAAACCTCTCCTTAGTAAACTCTGAAAAAGTAATAACACAACGTTACGACCCGATATTTTCTAAGTCTAATGGATTCATGATGAACTCCGGTTTCGGCCTTCCCTCTCTGATTTAAACATCCGCAGCCATCCGGTTAGCGGTTTTCACTCGGTCACATTCAAATGCGATTCTGCTACAATCCTCCCCCCCGTTCGAAGATTGAGCAATACACCTATGCGTCTAAACCCCGGCCAACAACAAGCTGTCGAATTCGTTACCGGCCCCTGCCTGGTGCTGGCGGGCGCGGGTTCCGGTAAAACTCGTGTTATCACCAATAAAATCGCCCATCTGATCCGCGGTTGCGGTTATCAGGCACGGCATATCGCGGCGGTGACCTTTACCAATAAGGCGGCGCGCGAGATGAAAGAGCGTGTCGGGCAGACGCTGGGGCGTAAAGAGGCGCGCGGGCTGATGATCTCCACCTTCCATACATTAGGGCTGGATATCATCAAACGGGAGTATGCGGCGCTTGGGATGAAAGCGAACTTTTCACTGTTTGACGATACCGATCAACTGGCGTTGCTCAAAGAACTGACCGAGGGGCTGATTGAAGATGACAAAGTTCTTCTGCAACAGCTGATTTCGACCATCTCCAATTGGAAGAACGATCTCAAAACACCGGCGCAGGCGGCGGCAGAAGCAAAGGGCGAGCGGGACCGTATTTTTGCCCATTGTTATGGGCTGTATGATTCACACCTGAAAGCGTGCAACGTTCTCGACTTCGACGATCTGATTTTATTACCGACGTTGCTGCTGCAACGCAATGAAGAAGTACGCGAGCGCTGGCAGAACAAAATTCGCTATCTGCTGGTGGATGAATATCAGGACACCAACACCAGTCAGTATGAGCTGGTGAAACTGCTGGTGGGCAGCCGCGCACGTTTTACCGTGGTAGGCGATGATGACCAGTCGATCTACTCCTGGCGCGGCGCACGTCCGCAAAACCTGGTGCTGTTGAGCCAGGATTTTCCGGCGCTGAAGGTGATTAAACTCGAACAGAACTATCGCTCTTCCGGGCGTATTCTGAAAGCGGCGAACATCCTTATCGCCAATAACCCGCACGTCTTTGAAAAGCGTCTTTTTTCTGAACTGGGTTACGGCACAGAGCTAAAAGTTTTAAGCGCGAATAACGAGGAACATGAGGCCGAGCGCGTTACCGGTGAACTGATCGCCCATCACTTCGTCAATAAAACGCAGTACAAAGATTACGCCATTCTTTATCGCGGTAACCATCAGTCGCGGGTGTTTGAAAAATTCCTGATGCAAAACCGCATCCCGTACAAAATTTCCGGTGGCACGTCGTTTTTCTCTCGCCCAGAAATCAAAGATTTGCTGGCTTATCTGCGCGTGCTGACTAACCCGGACGATGATAGTGCGTTCCTGCGTATCGTTAACACGCCGAAACGAGAGATTGGCCCGGCGACGCTGAAAAAGCTGGGCGAGTGGGCGATGACGCGCAATAAAAGTATGTTTACCGCCAGTTTTGATATGGGCCTGAGTCAGACGCTTAGTGGACGTGGTTATGAAGCATTGACCCGCTTCACTCACTGGCTAGCGGAAATCCAGCGCCTGGCGGAGCGGGAACCGATTGCCGCAGTACGCGATCTGATCCACGGCATGGATTATGAATCCTGGCTGTATGAAACATCGCCCAGCCCGAAAGCTGCCGAAATGCGCATGAAGAACGTCAACCAACTGTTTAGCTGGATGACGGAGATGCTGGAAGGCAGTGAACTGGATGAGCCGATGACGCTCACTCAGGTGGTGACGCGCTTTACTCTGCGAGACATGATGGAGCGCGGCGAGAGCGAGGAAGAGCTGGATCAGGTACAACTGATGACTCTGCACGCGTCAAAAGGGCTGGAGTTTCCCTATGTCTACATGGTCGGTATGGAAGAAGGATTTTTGCCCCACCAGAGCAGCATCGATGAAGACAATATCGATGAGGAGCGTCGGCTGGCCTATGTTGGCATCACCCGCGCTCAGAAGGAATTGACCTTTACGCTGTGTAAAGAACGCCGTCAGTACGGCGAACTTGTGCGCCCGGAGCCGAGTCGCTTCCTGCTGGAGCTGCCGCAGGATGATTTGGTATGGGAACAGGAGCGCAAAGTTGTCAGCGCCGAAGAACGAATGCAGAAAGGCCAAAACCATCTGGCAAATCTGAAGGCGATGATGGCAGCAAAACGAGGGAAATAATCAAGGCCGGGTAAGATGCGCGAGCATCGCATCCGGCATATTACTCTTTAATGTACTTCCAACGGCCAGCGAACATAGCTTTGCCACTGGCTTTCCTGATCAATAATCTCTTTACCCAGCGGATGTTGGGTTAGCCAACCTTGCGGAAGCGTCAAGGTCAACAGTTCATGGTTGGCCTTTAATGTCATCTCTGGCACGAGATCGTCACGGCGACGGCTGGCAAAAATGATGGCCAGGCGTAGTAAACGGCAGAGTTGTTCTGCGACGCGTGGCGGTACGGCATTTTGTTGATGCAACGAGGAGAGATCTATTGGGTTCGTCTGGTTGAGTAGTAGCGTCGCCAGTAATTTTTTCTGTGCAGGCGTAAAACCGGGAAGATCCAGATTACGCACCAGATAAGCAGCATGTTGCGGCGCTTGTTTGAAATCAACGCTCAGACCGATTTCATGAAGCTGACAGGCGCTGATGAGCAAATCACGGCTAATCGCTTCAAGATGCCATTCGTTTTCCACCTGATCGAAGAAATTAGCCGCAACTTTGGCTACTCGCTGAGCCTGATCAATATCGATCATAAAGCGGCGTTGAATATTACGCAGCGTACGGCTGCGAATATCCTGCTCGACGGCCAGATGCAACATGCCGTAGACCAGGCCTTCACGCAGTGCACCGCCAGCCAGGGTCATACACTGAATATTCAGTTCGGTAAAAATGGCTATCAGGATCGCCAGACCACTCGGGAACACTAACGCACGTTCCAGCGTCAGCCCGTCGATCTCCAGTTCCTCCAGTCGACCACAATGAATGGCGCGCTGTTTCAGTTGCTGCAACTTTTCCAGGGTAATCCGTTCATCCATCCCCTGTGCCATCATGATTTCTTGTAAGGCCTGCACAGTGCCGGAAGCACCAACGCATACTTTCCAGCCGTGATACCGCAATTCATCGGCAACCGGACGTAACACTTCGCGTGCCGCTTTTTCTGCGGCATCAAAATTTTCCTGCCCCAGATTACGATCGGCAAAATAGCGTTCCAGCCAGGTGACGCAGCCCATCGACAGGCTGAACAACGAGGTGGTTTGTGCGCCCGTGCCGGTTACCAGTTCAGTACTGGCGCCGCCGATATCCACCACCAGGCGCTGATCGGCACCGCCAGTGGTGTGAGCAACACCCTGATAAATCAGGCGAGCTTCTTCTTCACCGCTGATCACTTGTACCGGACAACCGAGGATTTCCTGCGCTTTGGCAATAAAATCACCGGCATTGACGGCAAGGCGTAATGTCGCCGTGGCGACAACGCGAATTTGCGAGGGAGGGATATCTTGCAGACGTTCAGCAAAAAGGCGCAAACATTGCCAACCGCGCTCCATTGCTTCATTAGACAGGGCATTTTCGCTGTTCAGGCCAGCAGCCAGACGCACTTTGCGTTTAATTCGCGTCAGCGTCTGGATGCTTCCAGCCACCTCGCGCACAACCAGCATATGAAAACTATTCGAACCGAGATCAATGGCTGCATATAATGACGAGGTGGAACCCATACTCTTCATCCTTCATTCTGTCTCTGCGTTGGCTGCGTTCTTTCATCCGAATCACTTACTACAGTAAGTTCATTGGGATTAACTCTCTTGCCATCTTGATACAGTTTGAATGATTTTGAGTATGACATTTTTTATTTAACCTGAACGACGACGATTACGCGGAGCGCCAGTACGACGCGGACCATTACCTGTACGCGGGCGTGTGAGGCGCAGCGGTTTTGGCAGATCGGTCATCAATGCGTCCGGATTGTATTTGCTTACTGGAATTGAGTGACCAATATAGGTCTCAATAGCAGGCAAATTCAATGCATACTCTTCACACGCCAGGCTAATAGAGTGACCGCTTGCGCCTGCGCGACCTGTACGACCAATACGGTGAACGTAATCTTCACAGTCATCGGGTAAATCGTAGTTAAAGACGTGCGTCACTGCCGGAATATGCAAACCACGCGCAGCAACGTCGGTGGCAACCAGAATATCCAGATCGCCACGGGTAAATTCATCAAGAATACGCAGACGTTTTTTCTGCGCGACATCGCCTGTCAACAAACCGACACGATGACCATCTGCCGCCAGGTGGCCCCAGATCTCTTCACAACGATGTTTGGTGTTGGCGAAAATAATCGCTCGGTCTGGCCATTCTTCTTCAATCAGCGTTTGCAGCAAACGCATTTTTTCTTCGTTAGAAGGGTAGAAAAGCTCTTCTTTTATACGGTGGCCCGTTTTCTGTTCCGGTTCCACTTCAATATATTCGGCATTGTTCATCTGCTCGAATGCCAGTTCGCGTACCCGGTACGAAAGCGTGGCGGAGAACAGCATGTTGAGGCGCTGGTTTGCAGGCGGCATACGGCGGAACAGCCAGCGGATATCTTTAATAAAGCCCAGATCGTACATGCGATCGGCTTCGTCCAGTACCACCACCTGAATGGCACCGAGGTTAATGTGGTTCTGCTTGGCGTAGTCAATTAAACGACCCGTGGTGCCAATCAGTATGTCAACGCCGCTTTCCAGCACTTTCAGCTGTTTGTCGTAGCCATCACCACCGTAAGCCAGACCCAGCTTCAGGCCGGTAGCTTGCGCCAGTGGCTCCGCATCGGCGTGGATCTGCACGGCAAGTTCACGCGTCGGTGCCATAATTAAGGCTCGCGGCTGATTCACCTTGCGATCGGCAATCGCGGGATGAGAGAGAAGATAATGAAACGTTGACGTAAGAAACGCCATCGTTTTCCCGGTACCGGTTTGCGCCTGCCCGGCTACGTCACGACCCGCCAGCGTCAGCGGAAGGGCCAGTGCCTGAATGGGCGTACAGTTATGAAACCCTTTTTTTTCAAGGGCTTCTACAACCTTCGGATGCAGGGCGAAGTCGGAAAACTTCTGTTCTGTTAAATGTGTTTTGCTCATAGTGTGGTAGAATATCAGCTTACTATTGCTTTACGAAAGCGTATCCGGTGAAATAAAGTCAACCTTTAGTTGGTTAATGTTACACCAACAACGAAACCAACACGCCAGGCTTATTCCTGTGGAGTTATATATGAGCGATAAAATTATTCACCTGACTGACGACAGTTTTGACACGGATGTACTCAAAGCGGACGGGGCGATCCTCGTTGATTTCTGGGCAGAGTGGTGCGGTCCGTGCAAAATGATCGCCCCGATTCTGGATGAAATCGCTGACGAATATCAGGGCAAACTGACCGTTGCAAAACTGAACATCGATCAAAACCCTGGCACTGCGCCGAAATATGGCATCCGTGGTATCCCGACTCTGCTACTGTTCAAAAACGGTGAAGTGGCGGCAACCAAAGTGGGCGCACTGTCTAAAGGTCAGTTGAAAGAGTTCCTCGACGCTAACCTGGCGTAAGGGAATTTCATGTTCGGGTGCCCTGTCGCTAAAAACTGGACGCCCGGCGTGAGTCATGCTAACTTAGTGTTGACTTCGTATTAAACATACCTTATTAAGTTTGAATCTTGTAATTTCCAACGCTTCCCGTTTTATCTTAAATGCGAAGTGAACAGATTTCTGGCTCGTCACTCAATCCGTCTTGTCGTTTCAGTTCTGCGTACTCTCCTGTGACCAGGCAGCGAAAAGACATGAGTCGATGACCGTAAACAGGCATGGATGATCCTGCCATACCATTCACAACATTAAGTTCGAGATTTACCCCAAGTTTAAGAACTCACACCACTATGAATCTTACCGAATTAAAGAATACGCCGGTTTCTGAGCTGATCACTCTCGGCGAAAATATGGGGCTGGAAAACCTGGCTCGTATGCGTAAGCAGGACATTATTTTTGCCATCCTGAAGCAGCACGCAAAGAGTGGCGAAGATATCTTTGGTGATGGCGTACTGGAGATATTGCAGGATGGATTTGGTTTCCTCCGTTCCGCAGACAGCTCCTACCTCGCCGGTCCTGATGACATCTACGTTTCTCCTAGCCAAATCCGCCGTTTCAACCTCCGCACTGGTGATACCATCTCTGGTAAGATTCGCCCGCCGAAAGAAGGTGAACGCTATTTTGCGCTGCTGAAAGTTAACGAAGTTAACTTCGACAAACCTGAAAACGCCCGCAACAAAATCCTCTTTGAGAACTTAACCCCGCTGCACGCAAACTCTCGTCTGCGCATGGAACGTGGTAACGGTTCTACTGAAGATTTAACCGCTCGCGTACTGGATCTGGCATCACCTATCGGTCGTGGTCAGCGTGGTCTGATTGTGGCACCGCCGAAAGCCGGTAAAACCATGCTGCTGCAGAACATTGCTCAGAGCATTGCTTACAACCACCCGGATTGTGTGCTGATGGTTCTGCTGATTGACGAACGTCCGGAAGAAGTCACCGAGATGCAGCGTCTGGTAAAAGGTGAAGTTGTTGCTTCCACCTTTGACGAACCCGCATCTCGCCACGTTCAGGTTGCGGAAATGGTGATCGAGAAGGCGAAACGCCTGGTTGAGCACAAGAAAGACGTTATCATTCTGCTCGACTCCATCACTCGTTTGGCGCGTGCTTACAACACCGTTGTTCCGGCGTCAGGTAAAGTGCTGACCGGTGGTGTGGATGCCAACGCCCTGCATCGCCCGAAACGCTTCTTCGGTGCGGCGCGTAATGTGGAAGAGGGCGGCAGCCTGACCATCATCGCTACCGCGCTTATCGATACCGGTTCCAAGATGGACGAAGTTATCTACGAAGAGTTTAAAGGTACAGGCAACATGGAACTGCACCTCTCTCGTAAGATCGCTGAAAAACGCGTCTTCCCGGCAATCGACTACAACCGTTCCGGTACCCGTAAAGAAGAGCTGCTCACTACTCAGGAAGAGCTGCAGAAAATGTGGATCCTGCGCAAAATCATTCACCCGATGGGCGAAATCGATGCCATGGAGTTCCTCATTAATAAACTGGCGATGACCAAGACCAATGACGATTTCTTCGAAATGATGAAGCGCTCATAAATTTGTCTTATGCCAAAAACGCCACGTGTTTACGTGGCGTTTTGCTTTTATATCTGTAATCTTATTGCCGCACTGGCAATGTTAGGAAAATTCCTGGGTTTTGCTCGTGTGTTATGCAATTTGCATATCGAATGATTAATTTTTGCACAGGACTGGTGGGTTCGGAACAGACTTTCCCTTCTGAATAAAGGTCTTCGTGGTTATACTTCTGCTAATAATTTTCTCTGAGAGCATGCATTGTGAACTTACTGACAGTGAGTACTGATCTCATCAGTATTTTTTTATTCACGACACTGTTTCTGTTTTTTGCCCGAAAGGTAGCAAAAAAAGTCGGTTTAGTGGATAAACCTAACTTCCGCAAACGTCACCAGGGATTGATACCTCTCGTTGGGGGTATTTCGGTTTACGCAGGGATTTGCTTCACGTTCGGAATTGTCGATTATTATATTCCGCATGCATCTCTCTATCTCGCTTGTGCCGGTGTGCTTGTGTTCATCGGTGCGCTGGATGACCGTTTTGATATCAGCGTAAAAATCCGTGCCACCATACAGGCCGCTGTTGGCATTGTTATGATGGTGTTCGGCAACCTTTATCTCAGTAGCCTGGGTTATATCTTTGGCTCCTGGGAGATGGTGCTCGGACCGTTTGGTTACTTCCTGACGCTATTTGCCGTCTGGGCGGCCATTAATGCGTTCAACATGGTTGATGGCATTGATGGCTTGCTGGGCGGGTTGTCCTGCGTCTCGTTCGGTGCAATCGGTATGATTTTGTGGTTCGACGGGCAAACCAGCCTCGCTATCTGGTGCTTTGCGATGATCGCCGCCATCCTGCCCTATATCATGCTCAACCTTGGTATCCTGGGTCGCCGCTACAAAGTCTTTATGGGTGATGCGGGCAGTACGCTGATTGGTTTTACCGTTATCTGGATCCTGCTCGAAACGACTCAGGGAAAAACGCACCCAATAAGCCCGGTTACTGCATTATGGATTATCGCCATTCCGCTAATGGATATGGTGGCAATTATGTACCGTCGCCTGCGTAAAGGCATGAGCCCATTCTCTCCTGACCGTCAGCATATTCACCATTTGATCATGCGTGCCGGGTTTACTTCCCGCCAGGCGTTTGTGCTGATTACCCTTGCCGCAGCACTGCTCGCCTCAATTGGCGTGCTGGCAGAATACTCTCATTTTGTCCCGGAATGGGTCATGCTGGTGCTCTTTTTGCTAGCATTCTTCCTCTATGGATATTGCATTAAGCGTGCCTGGAAAGTTGCTCGCTTTATTAAGCGCGTAAAACGCAGACTGCGTAGAAATCGTGGTGGCAGCCCCAATTTAACCAAATAAATGAGGATGTGATGACACAACCAATGCCTGGGAAACCGGCCGAAGCCGCTGAAAATGAACTGGATATTCGTGGGTTGTTTCGTACCTTGTGGGCTGGGAAGCTGTGGATTATTGGCATGGGGCTGGCGTTTGCGTTAATCGCGCTGGCGTATACTTTTTTTGCTCGTCAGGAGTGGAGCTCGACGGCGATTACCGATCGTCCAACAGTGAATATGCTGGGAGGATACTACTCGCAGCAGCAATTTTTGCGTAACCTGGACGTCCGTTCGAACATGGCTTCTGCCGACCAACCATCGGTCATGGATGAAGCCTATAAAGAGTTTGTTATGCAACTGGCCTCGTGGGATACCCGCCGCGATTTCTGGTTGCAGACAGACTATTACAAACAGCGGATGGTCGGGAACAGCAAAGCCGATGCGGCGTTGCTGGATGAAATGATTAACAACATCGTGTTTATTCCCGGTGACTTCACGCGTGCGGTCAATGATAGCGTTAAGCTGATTGCCGAAACCGCGCCTGACGCTAATAACCTGTTACGTCAGTATGTTGCGTTTGCCAGCCAACGAGCAGCCAGCCATCTGAATGATGAGCTGAAAGGCGCATGGGCGGCGCGTACCATCCAGATGAAAGCTCAGGTGAAGCGTCAGGAAGAAGTGGCGAAAGCCATCTACGACCGCCGGATGAACAGCATTGAACAGGCGCTGAAAATTGCTGAGCAGCATAATATTTCGCGCATTGCGACAGATGTACCTGCCGAGGAACTACCTGATTCAGAAATGTTCCTGCTTGGGCGTCCAATGCTCCAGGCGCGACTGGAAAATTTACAGGCCGTCGGTCCGGCCTTTGATCTCGACTATGATCAGAATCGGGCCATGTTAAACACCCTGAATGTTGGTCCAACCCTGGATCCGCGTTTTCAGACCTATCGCTATTTGCGTACGCCGGAAGAACCGGTAAAACGCGATAGCCCACGTCGTGCCTTCCTGATGATTATGTGGGGCATTGTCGGGGGGCTGATCGGGGCTGGTGTCGCATTAACCCGCCGTTGCTCGAAATAGCAACACTGCTGCGGTGAGCGCAAAGGCGCTCGCCGCTTATTCGAAGAGAATCGATGTGAAAGTACTGACTGTATTTGGTACGCGCCCGGAAGCCATCAAGATGGCGCCGTTGGTGCATGCGTTGGCAAAAGATCCTTTTTTTGAGGCTAAAGTTTGCGTCACTGCGCAGCATCGGGAGATGCTCGATCAGGTGCTGAAACTCTTTTCCATTGTACCTGACTACGATCTCAACATAATGCAGCCAGGACAGGGTCTGACAGAGATAACCTGTCGGATTCTGGAAGGGCTAAAACCAATTCTTGCCGAATTCAAACCAGACGTCGTGCTGGTTCACGGTGATACGACGACGACGCTGGCAACCAGCCTGGCAGCGTTTTATCAGCGTATTCCTGTTGGTCACGTTGAGGCTGGTCTGCGCACGGGCGATCTCTATTCGCCGTGGCCGGAAGAGGCAAATCGTACATTGACCGGGCATCTGGCGATGTATCACTTCTCTCCAACCGAAACGTCCCGGCAAAACTTGCTGCGTGAAAACGTTGCTGACAGCCGAATCTTCATTACCGGTAATACAGTCATTGATGCACTGTTATGGGTGCGTGACCAGGTGATGAGCAGCGACACGCTGCGTTCAGAGCTGGCGGCAAATTACCCGTTTATCGACCCCGATAAAAAGATGATTCTGGTGACCGGTCACAGACGTGAGAGTTTTGGTCGTGGCTTTGAAGAAATCTGCCATGCACTGGCAGACATCGCCACCACGCACCAGGACATCCAGATTGTCTATCCGGTGCATCTCAACCCGAACGTCAGAGAGCCGGTCAATCGCATTCTGGGGCACGTGAAAAATGTCATTCTGATCGATCCTCAGGAGTATTTACCGTTTGTCTGGCTGATGAACCACGCCTGGCTGATTTTGACTGACTCAGGCGGCATTCAGGAGGAAGCGCCTTCGCTGGGGAAACCGGTGCTGGTGATGCGCGATACCACCGAGCGTCCGGAAGCGGTGACGGCAGGTACGGTGCGTCTGGTCGGCACGGATAAGCAGCGAATCGTCGAGGAAGTGACGCGTCTTTTAAAAGACGAAAACGAATATCAAACCATGAGCCGCGCCCATAACCCGTATGGTGATGGTCAGGCATGCTCTCGCATTCTGGAAGCGTTAAAAAATAATCGGATATCACTATGAGTTTTGCGACCATTTCTGTCATTGGACTGGGTTACATTGGACTGCCAACGGCGGCAGCGTTTGCCTCCCGGCAAAAACAGGTGATTGGTGTTGATATCAACCAACACGCGGTTGATACCATCAATCGTGGCGAAATCCATATCGTCGAGCCTGATTTGGCGAGCGTAGTAAAAACTGCCGTAGAAGGCGGTTTTTTACGAGCGAGCACGACGCCGGTTGAAGCGGATGCCTGGCTGATTGCTGTACCCACGCCGTTTAAAGGCGATCATGAGCCTGATATGGCTTACGTTGAATCGGCTGCTCGCTCCATTGCGCCAGTGCTGAAAAAAGGCGCGCTGGTGATCCTTGAGTCCACCTCGCCGGTGGGTTCAACCGAGAAGATGGCAGAATGGTTAGCAGAGATGCGTCCGGACCTGACTTTCCCACAGCAGGTGGGCGAGCAGGCGGACGTCAACATTGCTTACTGCCCGGAACGCGTGTTACCGGGCCAGGTTATGGTCGAGCTGATTAAAAACGATCGCGTGATTGGTGGTATGACGCCGGTTTGTTCGGCCCGTGCCAGCGAACTGTACAAAATTTTCCTCGAAGGTGAGTGTGTCGTCACTAACTCACGGACGGCGGAAATGTGTAAACTCACCGAGAACAGCTTCCGCGATGTGAATATCGCTTTTGCTAACGAACTGTCGCTGATTTGCGCCGATCAGGGGATTAACGTCTGGGAACTGATTCGCCTGGCGAATCGTCACCCTCGCGTCAATATTCTTCAACCTGGCCCTGGCGTGGGTGGTCACTGCATCGCTGTTGATCCGTGGTTTATCGTGGCACAGAATCCGCAGCAGGCGCGGCTTATCCGTACCGCGCGTGAAGTAAACGATCACAAACCGTTCTGGGTGATTGATCAGGTCAAAGCGGCGGTTGCCGACTGCCTGGCCGCTACCGATAAACGCGCCAGTGAGCTGAAAATTGCCTGTTTTGGTCTGGCGTTTAAACCGAATATTGATGACCTGCGCGAAAGTCCGGCGATGGAAATCGCTGAATTGATCGCTCAGTGGCACAGCGGCGAAACGCTGGTTGTTGAGCCTAACATTCACCAGTTGCCGAACAAACTGAATGGGCTTTGTACTCTGGCGCAGCTTGACGAGGCGCTGGCAACGGCAGATGTGCTGGTGATGTTGGTCGATCATAGTCAGTTCAAAGTTATCAATGGCGACAACGTCCATCAGCAGTATGTCGTCGATGCCAAAGGAGTCTGGCGCTAATGAGAAAGATTCTGATAACAGGCGGTGCCGGGTTTATTGGCTCGGCGCTGGTGCGTTATATCATCAACGAGACGAACGATGCGGTGGTGGTGGTCGATAAGCTGACCTACGCCGGAAACCTGATGTCGTTGGCACCAGTCGCGCAAAGCGATCGCTTTGCCTTTGAGAAAGTTGATATCTGCGATCGGGCAGAGTTGGCGCGCATTTTCACAGAACATCAGCCAGACTGCGTCATGCATCTGGCAGCTGAAAGCCATGTTGACCGTTCTATTGACGGCCCAGCAGCGTTTATCGAAACCAACATTGTCGGGACTTATACACTGCTTGAAGCGGCGCGGGCTTACTGGAATGCGCTGGCAGAAGACAAAAAATCGGCGTTCCGTTTTCATCATATCTCCACCGACGAAGTATACGGTGACCTGCATTCCACAGATGATTTCTTCACCGAAACCACGCCGTATTCGCCGAGCAGCCCTTATTCTGCTTCAAAAGCCAGCAGCGACCATCTGGTGCGCGCCTGGCTGCGGACCTACGGCCTGCCGACGTTAATCACCAACTGCTCTAATAACTACGGTCCTTACCACTTTCCGGAAAAACTGATCCCGCTGATGATCCTCAACGCGCTGGCGGGTAAACCGCTGCCGGTATATGGCAACGGGCAGCAAATCCGTGACTGGTTATATGTTGAAGATCATGCCCGCGCGCTGTATTGCGTGGTGACCACCGGGAAAGTCGGTGAAACCTATAATATTGGTGGTCACAACGAGCGTAAGAATCTCGAGGTTGTGGAAACCATCTGCGAGCTGCTGGAAGAACTGGCCCCGAATAAACCGCACGGTGTGGCGCACTATCGTGATCTGATCACTTTTGTCGCTGACCGTCCGGGGCATGACCTGCGCTATGCCATTGATGCTTCGAAAATTGCCCGTGAACTTGGCTGGCTGCCGCAGGAAACCTTTGAAAGTGGAATGCGTAAAACAGTGCAGTGGTATCTGGCTAATGAAAGCTGGTGGAAGCAGGTGCAGGACGGCAGCTATCAGGGTGAGCGTTTAGGTCTGAACGGCTAATTCTCAGCGGAGGCAAACATGAAAGGTATTATCCTGGCGGGCGGTTCCGGCACCCGATTGCATCCGATTACGCGCGGCGTATCGAAGCAACTGTTGCCGATTTACGATAAGCCAATGATTTACTATCCGCTGTCGGTGCTGATGCTGGCCGGTATCCGCGAAATTCTCATCATCACCACGCCGGAAGATAAAGGTTATTTCCAGCGCCTGCTGGGCGATGGTAGTGAGTTCGGTATCCAGCTGGAATATGCCGAACAGCCCAGCCCGGACGGTCTTGCGCAGGCATTTATCATCGGTGAAACCTTCCTTAATGGTGAACCATCTTGTCTGGTGCTGGGCGATAACATCTTCTTCGGCCAGGGCTTCAGTCCGAAGCTGCGTCATGTTGCGGCGCGCACGCAAGGGGCGACGGTATTTGGCTATCAGGTAATGGATCCAGAACGCTTTGGCGTCGTGGAGTTTGACGACAATTTCCGCGCTATCTCTCTGGAAGAAAAGCCAAAACAGCCAAAATCAAACTGGGCGGTGACCGGGCTTTATTTCTACGACAGTAAAGTTGTGGAGTACGCAAAGCAGGTGAAGCCGTCGGAGCGTGGTGAACTGGAGATTACCTCCATCAACCAGATGTACCTCGAGGCAGGCAACCTGACCGTTGAACTGCTCGGGCGCGGATTTGCCTGGCTGGACACAGGCACACACGACAGCCTGATTGAAGCCAGTACCTTTGTACAGACGGTGGAAAAACGCCAGGGCTTTAAGATTGCCTGCCTGGAAGAGATTGCCTGGCGTAACGGCTGGCTCGATGACGAAGGTGTGAAGCGTGCTGCCAGTTCATTAGCGAAAACTGGCTACGGCCAATATCTGCTGGAGTTACTCCGTGCCCGTCCGCGCCAGTATTGAACCACTAGCCTGGGAAAATGCCTTCTTTGGCGTTAACAGCGCTATCGTGCATCTCACTCCTGATGCGCCACTCCTGACGCCAGACGCTTTAGCGCCGTGGTCACGAGTACAGGCCAAAATTACTGCATCAAATACTGTTGAGCTGGATGCCTTGCAACAGCTGGGATTCTGCCTGGTTGAAGGTGAAGTTGATTTGGCGCTACCCGTGAACAATGTCAGTGATAGCGGCGCTGAAGTGGCACAAGAGACAGATATTCCCGCATTACGTCAGTTAGCCAGCGCCGCATTTGCGCAAAGCCGTTTTCGTGCGCCATGGTATGCGCCTGACGCCAGCGGTCGCTTTTATGCGCAGTGGATTGAAAATTCCGTGCGCGGCACCTTTGATCATCAATGTCTGATTTTACGTGCGGCGTCCGGCGATATTCGCGGCTATGTCTCTTTACGGGAACTCAATGCGACAGATGCACGAATTGGCCTGCTGGCTGGACGCGGTGCAGGTGCTGAGCTGATGCAAACGGCGCTAAACTGGGCGTATGCTCGCGGTAAAACAACTTTGCGGGTGGCGACCCAAATGGGCAACACCGCCGCGCTTAAACGATACATACAAAGTGGTGCGAATGTAGAAAGCACCGCGTACTGGTTATACAGGTGATCACATGATTCCATTTAACGCACCGCCGGTGGTGGGAACCGAACTCGACTATATGCAGTCGGCAATGGGTAGCGGCAAACTGTGTGGCGATGGCGGTTTTACCCGTCGCTGCCAGCAGTGGCTGGAGCAACGTTTTGGCAGCGCCAAAGTGTTACTGACACCATCCTGCACCGCTTCGCTGGAGATGGCGGCGCTGTTGCTCGATATCCAGCCTGGCGATGAAGTGATCATGCCGAGCTACACCTTTGTCTCCACCGCCAATGCCTTTGTGCTGCGTGGCGCAAAAATCGTTTTTGTGGATGTTCGCCCGGACACCATGAACATCGACGAAACGTTGATTGAAGCAGCGATCACCGACAAAACGCGCGTTATCGTGCCGGTGCATTACGCAGGCGTGGCCTGTGAAATGGACACCATTATGGCGTTGGCGAAAAAGCATAATCTGTTTGTGGTGGAAGATGCCGCTCAGGGCGTGATGTCCACTTATAAAGGGCGTGCGCTGGGAACCATTGGTCATATTGGCTGCTTTAGCTTCCATGAAACCAAAAACTACACGGCGGGCGGTGAAGGCGGCGCGACGCTGATTAACGATAAAGCGTTAATCGAACGAGCCGAGATCATCCGTGAAAAAGGCACAAACCGCAGCCAGTTCTTCCGTGGTCAGGTCGATAAATATACCTGGCGCGATATTGGCTCCAGCTATTTGATGTCCGATCTGCAAGCTGCGTACCTGTGGGCGCAACTGGAAGCAGCGGATCGTATCAATCAGCAACGTCTGGCGCTGTGGCAAAACTACTACGATGCGTTAGCACCTCTGGCGAAAGCCGGGCGTATCGAGCTACCATCGATTCCGGATGGCTGCGTGCAGAACGCGCATATGTTCTACATTAAACTGCGGGATATTGATGACCGGAGCGCGTTGATTAACTTTCTGAAAGAAGCGGAAATCATGGCGGTGTTCCATTACATTCCGCTGCACGGTTGCCCTGCGGGGGAACGCTTTGGTGAGTTCCACGGTGAAGATCGCTACACCACCAAAGAGAGCGAGCGCCTGCTGCGCCTGCCGCTGTTCTACAACCTGTCGCCCGTCAATCAGCGTACGGTAATTGCGACCTTGTTGAATTACTTCTCCTGATATGTCGTTGGCAAAAGCGTCCTTATGGACGGCGGCCAGTACACTGGTCAAGATTGGTGCAGGGTTACTGGTCGGTAAGTTACTGGCGGTGTCATTTGGTCCGGCGGGGCTTGGGCTGGCGGCAAATTTCCGCCAGTTGATTACCGTGCTTGGCGTGCTTGCCGGGGCGGGCATCTTTAATGGCGTAACCAAATACGTTGCCCAGTACCATGATAATCCGCAGCAGCTGCGCCGCGTGGTCGGCACTTCATCAGCGATGGTGCTTGGTTTCTCTACGCTGATGGCGCTGGTTTTTGTGCTGGCGGCAGCGCCAATTAGCCAGGGATTGTTTGGTAATACCGACTATGTGGGGCTGGTGCGTTTAGTGGCGCTGGTGCAAATGGGGATCGCCTGGGGCAACCTGTTGCTGGCGCTGATGAAAGGCTTTCGCGATGCTGCAGGTAATGCGTTATCGCTGATTGTCGGCAGCCTGATTGGCGTAATTGCTTATTATGTCAGTTACCGTTTGGGCGGTTATGAAGGGGCATTGCTGGGGCTGGCGCTGATTCCCGCGTTGGTGGTGATTCCTGCCGTCATCATGTTGATCAAACGTGGTGCCATCCCGTTAAGCTATCTGAAACCCAGCTGGGATAACGGCCTGGCAGGGCAGTTGAGCAAATTTACGCTCATGGCGTTGATTACGTCGGTGACCTTGCCCGTTGCGTACATCATGATGCGTAAACTGTTGGCGGCGCAGTATAGCTGGGATGAAGTGGGGATCTGGCAAGGGGTGAGCAGTATTTCCGATGCCTACCTGCAATTTATTACGGCATCGTTCAGCGTATATTTACTGCCCACGTTGTCGCGGCTAACGGAAAAGCGCGATATCACCCGGGAAGTGGTTAAATCGCTGAAATTCGTCTTACCGGCGGTAGCTGTGGCGAGTTTTACCGTCTGGTTGCTGCGTGATTTTGCTATCTGGCTGCTGTTGTCGAATAAATTTACCGCTATGCGCGATCTCTTTGCCTGGCAGTTAGTGGGTGATGTGTTAAAAGTGGGCGCTTATGTCTTTGGTTATCTGGTGATCGCCAAAGCGTCACTGCGGTTTTATATTCTGGCGGAAGTCAGCCAGTTCACTTTATTGATGGTATTTGCCCACTGGCTAATCCCTGCGCATGGTGCACTGGGCGCGGCGCAGGCCTATATGGCAACCTATATCGTCTATTTTTCTCTTTGTTGTGGCGTGTTTTTACTCTGGCGTAGGCGGGCATGACTGTACTGATTCACGTACTGGGATCGGATATCCCTCACCATAACCGAACCGTTCTGCGGTTTTTCAACGACGCGCTGGTCGCGACGAGCGAGCACGCGCGCGAGTTTATGGTTGTTGGCAAGGACGACGGCTTAAGTGATAGCTGTCCGGCGCTTTCTGTGCAATTTTTCCCTGGGAAAAAATCGCTGGCGGAAGCGGTCATCGCGAAAGCAAAAGCTAACCGTCAGCAGCGATTTTTTTTCCACGGTCAGTTCAATCCCAAACTGTGGCTGGCTCTGCTGAGTGGTGGCATTAAGCCCAGCCAGTTTTTCTGGCATATCTGGGGGGCAGACCTGTATGAGCTTTCCAGTGGCTTGAGATATAAGCTTTTTTACCCGTTGCGTCGCCTGGCGCAAAAGCGAGTCGGCTGTGTATTTGCCACCCGCGGTGATTTGAGCTTTTTTGCCAAAACGCATCCAAAGGTGCGGGGCGAACTGCTGTACTTCCCGACGCGGATGGACCCTTCTCTCAATACGATGGCGAACGATCGGCAACGTGAAGGGAAAATGACCATTCTGGTGGGGAACTCCGGCGACCGCAGCAATGAGCATGTCGCCGCCTTACGCGCCGTTCATCAGCAATTTGGCGATACGGTAAAAGTGGTGGTGCCGATGGGATATCCGCTCAATAACGAAGCGTACATCGAGGAAGTTCGTCAGGCGGGGCTGGCGTTATTCAGCGAAGAAAATCTGCAAGTTCTGAGCGAAAAACTGGAATTTGACGCCTATCTGACGCTACTTCGTCAGTGCGATCTCGGTTACTTTATTTTTGCCCGCCAGCAGGGCATTGGTACGCTGTGCTTACTGATTCAGGCGGGTATTCCTTGTGTGCTTAACCGGGAAAATCCGTTCTGGCAGGATATGACGGAACAGCATTTGCCGGTGCTGTTTACTACCGACGATCTCAACGAGGATATTGTGCGTGAAGCACAGCGCCAGTTGGCGTCGGTGGATAAAAACACCATTGCCTTCTTTAGCCCTAACTATCTACAAGGCTGGAAGCGGGCGTTGGCGATTGCCGCCGGGGAGGTCGCATGAGTCTGCTGCAATTCAGTGGCCTGTTTGTTGTCTGGCTGCTCTGCACGCTGTTTATTGCCACGCTGACCTGGTTTGAGTTTCGCCGTGTGCGCTTTAACTTCAATGTCTTCTTTTCATTGCTGTTTTTGCTCACCTTTTTCTTCGGCTTCCCGCTGACCAGCGTGCTGGTATTTCGCTTTGATGTTGGTGTTGCGCCGCCAGAAATCTTGTTGCAGGCGTTGCTTTCTGCGGGCTGCTTCTACGCGGTTTACTATGTCACCTACAAAACCCGCCTACGCAAACGCGTTGCTGATGTACCGCGCCGTCCGCTGTTTACCATGAACCGCGTGGAGACCAATCTCACATGGGTGATTCTGATGGGCATTGCACTGGTGAGCGTCGGCATCTTCTTCATGCACAACGGATTTTTGCTGTTCCGGCTTAACTCCTACAGTCAGATCTTCTCCAGTGAAGTCTCCGGCGTGGCGTTAAAGCGCTTCTTTTACTTTTTCATCCCAGCAATGCTGGTGGTCTACTTTCTGCGCCAGGACAGCAAAGCGTGGCTGTTTTTCCTCGTCAGCACGGTCGCCTTTGGCTTGCTGACTTATATGATTGTCGGCGGCACTCGCGCCAATATCATCATCGCATTCGCTATCTTCCTGTTTATTGGCATTATTCGCGGCTGGATTTCGTTGTGGATGCTGGCGGCGGCGGGCGTGCTGGGGATTGTGGGCATGTTCTGGCTGGCGCTAAAACGCTATGGAATGAATGTGAGCGGCGATGAAGCGTTCTATACGTTTCTCTATCTCACCCGCGATACCTTTTCGCCGTGGGAGAATCTGGCATTGCTGTTGCAGAACTACGACAACATCGACTTCCAGGGCCTGGCTCCCATTGTCCGCGATTTCTATGTCTTTATCCCTTCCTGGCTGTGGCCGGGTCGCCCGAGTATGGTACTGAACTCCGCCAACTACTTTACCTGGGAAGTGCTGAATAACCACTCCGGGCTGGCGATCTCGCCTACGCTTATAGGCTCACTGGTTGTTATGGGCGGCGCGTTGTTCATCCCGCTCGGGGCGATTGTGGTTGGACTGATCATCAAATGGTTCGACTGGCTGTATGAACTGGGCAATCGCGAAACTAATCGCTATAAGGCTGCGATATTGCACAGTTTCTGCTTCGGGGCGATCTTCAATATGATCGTACTGGCGCGTGAAGGGCTGGATTCGTTTGTCTCACGCGTAGTCTTTTTTATCGTGGTCTTCGGCGCATGTCTGATGATCGCAAAACTGTTGTACTGGCTTTTTGAAAGCGCCGGACTCATTCATAAACGTACAAAATCATCGCTCCGGACACAGGTTGAAGGATAACAATGAATAACAATACCACGGCACCGACCTATACGTTGCGTGGCTTACAGTTAATCGGTTGGCGTGATATGCAGCACGCCCTCGATTATCTGTTTGCTGACGGGCAGCTTAAGCAGGGAACGCTGGTTGCCATTAATGCCGAAAAAATGCTGACCATTGAAGATAACGCCGAGGTCAGGGAGTTAATTAACGCTGCCGAATTTAAATATGCTGATGGCATCAGCGTTGTACGTTCAGTACGTAAAAAGTACCCGCAGGCGCAGGTTTCCCGCGTTGCCGGGGCCGATCTCTGGGAAGAGCTGATGGCGCGCGCAGGCAAAGAAGGGACGCCGGTATTTCTTGTGGGCGGTAAACCTGAAGTGCTGGCGCAAACTGAAGCTAAACTGCGCAATCAGTGGAATGTGAATATCGTTGGCAGTCAGGATGGTTATTTTAAACCCGAGCAGCGTCAGGCGCTGTTTGAACGCATTCATGCCAGCGGAGCGCAAATCGTCACCGTTGCGATGGGATCGCCAAAGCAGGAGATCTTCATGCGCGACTGCCGTCTGGTGCATCCGGATGCGCTGTATATGGGCGTTGGCGGGACTTACGATGTTTTCACCGGTCACGTGAAACGCGCACCGAAAATCTGGCAAACGCTGGGGCTGGAGTGGCTCTACCGCCTGCTTTCGCAGCCGAGCCGCATCAAGCGTCAGCTTCGTTTGCTGCGTTATTTACGCTGGCATTACACCGGCAACCTCTGATTTTCCTCTCTCTGTAAAGCGACGGAGTGGTCACTTCGTCGCCTGCCTGTCTTTTTATTACACAAATCATTCAAATTTTTAATGCTTTATTTGCCATTTCTCCTGAATTACGAAAACATTCGCAACACTCGATGTACCCATAACGATAACCGGTAACACCGGAAAGCATGCAAACACAACACGAGGATTTATGGCAGATAACAAACCAGAGCTACAGCGTGGGCTGGAAGCTCGACATATCGAACTCATTGCCCTGGGGGGCACCATTGGCGTCGGCCTGTTTATGGGGGCCGCCAGTACCCTGAAATGGGCCGGGCCATCCGTATTGTTGGCCTATATCATCGCCGGGCTGTTCGTCTTTTTCATCATGCGTTCAATGGGCGAAATGTTGTTCCTCGAACCGGTTACCGGTTCGTTCGCCGTTTATGCGCATCGTTATATGAGCCCGTTTTTTGGCTATCTCACCGCCTGGTCTTACTGGTTTATGTGGATGGCGGTGGGGATCTCAGAAATCACCGCCATTGGCGTTTATGTCCAGTTCTGGTTCCCGGAGATGGCGCAATGGATACCGGCATTGATCGCGGTGGCGCTGGTGGCACTGGCGAATCTGGCGGCAGTGCGGTTGTACGGCGAAATCGAGTTCTGGTTCGCGATGATCAAAGTCACCACGATTATCGTGATGATTGTCATTGGCCTGGGCGTAATTTTCTTTGGTTTTGGCAATGGCGGGCAGTCGATTGGTTTTAGCAATCTCACAGAGCATGGCGGTTTCTTTGCGGGTGGCTGGAAAGGGTTCCTGACCGCATTGTGTATTGTGGTGGCGTCCTACCAGGGCGTGGAGCTGATTGGCATTACTGCCGGTGAAGCGAAGAATCCGCAGGTGACACTGCGCAGTGCCGTTGGCAAAGTGCTGTGGCGAATCCTGATTTTCTACGTAGGTGCGATTTTCGTTATTGTCACCATCTTCCCGTGGAATGAAATTGGCAGCAACGGCAGCCCGTTCGTACTGACTTTCGCCAAAATCGGCATTACCGCAGCGGCGGGTATTATCAACTTTGTGGTACTGACGGCTGCGCTCTCTGGCTGTAACAGCGGCATGTACAGTTGTGGACGTATGCTCTACGCACTGGCGAAAAACCGTCAGTTACCGGCGGCAATGGCGAAAGTTTCCCGTCAAGGTGTTCCGGTTGCAGGCGTGGCGGTATCAATTGCTATTCTGTTAATTGGCTCATGCCTGAACTACATCATTCCCAATCCACAGCGTGTGTTTGTCTATGTCTACAGTGCCAGCGTGCTTCCGGGGATGGTGCCATGGTTTGTGATTTTGATTAGCCAGTTGCGTTTTCGTCGAGCGCACAAAGCGGCGATTGCCAGCCATCCGTTCCGCTCAATCCTGTTCCCGTGGGCCAACTACGTAACAATGGCATTCCTGATTTGCGTTTTGATCGGCATGTACTTTAATGAAGATACGCGTATGTCGCTGTTTGTCGGCATCATCTTTATGCTGGCGGTGACGGCAATTTATAAAGTTTTTGGGCTTAATCGCCACGGTAAAGCGCATAAACTGGAGGAATAAGCAGCAAAACGCACAAACCGTAACCAAACGCGCAATTTATTTAAAAAGGGACTAGACAGAGGGGTGGGAAGTCCGTATTATCCACCCCCGCAACGGCGCTAAGCGCCCGTAGCTCAGCTGGATAGAGCGCTGCCCTCCGGAGGCAGAGGTCTCAGGTTCGAATCCTGTCGGGCGCGCCATTTAGTCCCGGCGCTTGAGCTGCGGTGGTAGTAATACCGCGTAACAAGATTTGTAGTGGTGGCTATAGCTCAGTTGGTAGAGCCCTGGATTGTGATTCCAGTTGTCGTGGGTTCGAATCCCATTAGCCACCCCATTATTAGAAGTTGTGACAATGCGAAGGTGGCGGAATTGGTAGACGCGCTAGCTTCAGGTGTTAGTGTCCTTACGGACGTGGGGGTTCAAGTCCCCCCCCTCGCACCACGACTTTAAAGAATTGAACTAAAAATTCAAAAAGCAGTATTTCGGCGAGTAGCGCAGCTTGGTAGCGCAACTGGTTTGGGACCAGTGGGTCGGAGGTTCGAATCCTCTCTCGCCGACCAATTTTGAACCCCGCTTCGGCGGGGTTTTTTGTTTTCTGTGCATTTCATCACTCTCCCTTCGCAAGAAACGCCCGTAGTCACTCATTGCTACACGGTATGATTTCGCCCTTAACGTATTGAAGGATGACTTCAGGCAAGGAGCGACCATGCTGCAACAGGTTCCAACGCGTGCTTTTCATGTGATGGCGAAACCAAGCGGTTCCGATTGTAATCTGAACTGTGACTACTGTTTTTATCTCGAAAAACAATCCCTTTACCGCGAAAAGCCAGTTGCGCATATGGATCATGACACGCTGGAAGCGTATGTCCGTCACTATATCGCTGCCAGCGAACCCCAAAACGAAGTGGCTTTTACCTGGCAGGGCGGCGAACCAACGTTACTCGGGCTGGATTTTTACCGCCGTGCCGTGGCGCTACAGGCGAAATATGGTGCTGGTAGGAAGGTAAGTAACAGCTTTCAGACTAACGGTGTGCTGCTCGATGATGAATGGTGTGCATTTCTGGCAGAAAATCATTTTCTGGTTGGGTTATCGCTGGACGGTCCGGCTGAGATCCACAATCAATATCGCGTGACCAAAGGTGGCAGACCCACGCATAAGCTGGTGATGCGTGCCCTGACGCTCCTGCAAAAACATCATGTCGACTATAACGTGCTGGTCTGTGTCAACCGCACCAGCGCGCAGCAACCGTTACAGGTTTATGATTTTTTGTGCAATGCAGGCGTGGAGTTCATCCAGTTTATTCCGGTGGTGGAGCGCCTGGCTGATGAAACAGCTGCCCGCAATGGACTGAAATTACATGCGCCTGGTGATATTCAGGGGGAACTGACAGAATGGTCGGTGCGCCCCGATGAGTTCGGTGAGTTTCTGGTGGCAATTTTTGACCACTGGATCAAACGTGACGTCGGCAAGATTTTCGTGATGAATATCGAATGGGCGTTTGCCAATTTTGTCGGTGCGCCGGGTGCGGTTTGCCATCATCAGCCGACCTGTGGACGCTCGGTGATTGTCGAACACAACGGCGACGTTTACGCCTGCGATCACTATGTTTATCCGCAATATCGACTGGGGAATATGCTTCAGCAAACAATTGCAGAAATGGTAGATTCCCCGCAGCAGCAGGTGTTTGGAGAAGATAAATTTAAGCAGTTACCGGCGCAGTGTCGCAGTTGTAACGTGTTAAAAGCATGTTGGGGAGGCTGCCCGAAACACCGCTTTATGCTCGATGCCAGCGGTAAGCCGGGGCTGAATTATTTGTGTGCCGGGTATCAGCGTTATTTCCGCTATCTACCGCCATATCTTAAAGCAATGGCTGATTTGCTGGCGCACGGTCGCCCGGCCAGCGACATTATGCAGGCGCATTTGATGGTGGTGAATAAGTAAAAAAGCAGCCATTTTGTGGCCGCCTGCGGTTGATTGCCGGATGCGATGCTGACGCATCTTATCCGGCCTACAGGACGCTGCAATTTATTGAATTTGCAAGGCTTGTAGGCCGGATAAGGCGTTCACGCCGCATCCGGCAAGGTCAGTGTGGCCCGATGTAGCGATAGCGCCGGCTTAATCAGATTTAATCTGCGCGCGTGGTGGATATTTTTTCAGGATCTCCATATACGCATGCATTTCGGTCTGTAGCGGTACACCCATTGGGATATGGCGCACGCCGATAGAGTCGCTTTCCTGCGGATCGGTGTACAGGTTAAACACCGACGATCCCGCCGTTTGCATTACTGTGCCGGTGAATCCACCCTGATACCCGCTCTGGGTATACGCGTACGGTTGCTGGATCAGGACGTGATACTTGAACTCATCCATACGCACAGCAGAAAGTTTGCCGTTGAGGAAGTAGTGCTCGGCCTTACGGTTAGACTGACCATTTGTTCCCAGGAAGAAAGATGTCTGGTCCACACCATCAATAAAGGTGGTTTTCGGCACTAAATTCGCCATTTTCGCTCCAGGATGTCCTGCCAGATCCAGCGCCGTAGGGAAGAGATCCGCCAGATCGACAATACCGTCAGATTTACGCGGTTGGATCATGCCTTTCCAGTAAACGAAGGTTGGCACACGAACGCCGCCTTCCCATGTAGAACCTTTCGCACCGCGGAACGGCGTGCGACCGTGCGGCGGAACTTCAGCTTCCGGACCGTTATCAGAGGTGAACACAATCAGCGTGTTATCAAGCTGACCGTTTTTCTCCAGCGCTTTATACAAGTTGGCGAAGATATCGTTCATCTCCACCATGCAGTCGCCGTAAGAGGTGCGCGCCGGAGAGCTACCCGCATATTTGGCGTTCGGGTAGTTATCGAAGTGACAGCCGCGAGTGCCGTAATAGAGGAAGAAAGGCTTATCGCTCTTCGCCATCTTGTCGAGGAACTTAACGCCATATTCCATCCAGCGTTGATCCAGATCTTCCATATATTTCGGCGTAATGTCGGCAATGGCTTCCTGTTCACCGCCGCGCACGGCATGAACGTCATCTTTGCTGAACGGCAGTTTTTGGATGTATTCAGAACGATCCGGGCTCAGGGCGACTTCCGGGTTGACGTGAACGTCGCGCCATTCGGTGTACATATCAGACACCGAGTTAAAGCCGCGGAAATCATCAAAGCCAACGTTCTGCGGCTGCGACTCTTTGTTTTCCCCCATATGCCATTTCCCGATGGCCTGAGTGACGTAGCCCTGATCGTGCAGCAACTGCGGCAGAGTGGTTAACCCTTGCAGACCGCCCGGTTGCCCGTACATTGGCGGCATCAGAATGCCGTGGTGGATGGAGTATTGTCCGGTAAGAATCGTGGCGCGGGTTGGGGAAGAACTCGGTTGAGAATACGCCGAAGTTAAAATCAGCCCCTGGCTGGCAACGGCGTCGATATCTGGCGTAGGGTTACCCACCGCCACGCCGCCGCCGTTAAAGCCGACGTCCATCCAGCCCACATCATCCAGCAAGAAAACAACCACGTTCGGTTTCTTGCCGGTTTTTTTCTCAAGTTCTGCCAGCTTCTGCTGGGTTTCTTTGTCCTGTGCCGGATGCTGCATTACCGGCATCATGTTGTCGGCAATAGTGGTCGCCGGTTTAACCAGATACTGGTTTGGGTGATCGTATCCGGCAAAGCCTTTGCGTGCGGTGGCGGTTGACGGGGTATCTGCTGCGCTGGCCATGAGTGGAAGAGCGGCGGCGACAGCCACAACAAGAAGTTTGGGTGAAAACGAAAATTCCATGCAAAATGCTCCGGTTTCATGTCGTCAAAATGATGACGTAATTAAGCATTGATAATTGAGATCCCTCTCCCTGACAGGATGATTGCATAAATAATAGTGATAAAAATAAATTATTTATTTATACAGATAATGAATTGGAAAATCAGGAGAGCGTTTTCAATCCTACCTCTGGCGCAGGTGATATGTAAGGCGGTGATGTTATATCGCGTTGATTATTGATGCTGTTTTTAGTTTTAACGGCAATTAATATATATGTTATTAATTGAATGACTTTTATTATTCATTATATATATGTGTAGAATCGTGCGCAGGAGAAATATTCACTCAGGAAGTTATTACTCAGGAAGCAAAGAGGATTACAGAATTATCTCATAACAAGTGTTAAGGGATGTTATTTCCCGGTTCTCTGTGGCATAATAAACGAGTAGATGCTCATTCCATCTCTTATGTTCGCCTTAGTGCCTCATAAACTCCGGAATGACGCAGAGCCGTTTACGGTGCTTATCGTCCACTGACAGATGTCGCTTATGCCTCATCAGACACCATGGACACAACGTTGAGTGAAGCACCCACTTGTTGTCATACAGACCTGTTTTAACGCCTGCTCCGTAATAAGAGCAGGCGTTTTTTTATATATCAGAAAGGCCCCGGAGGTGCTTGCCTCCGGGTGAGAAAGAGCTACTGTGGCGGGTTGTTCTGCAACGTTAACATCAAGCCATCGCGACGCATCGCTGCGGCTTCTTCCGGCTTGTGCAGTCTGTCCAGCGCGTCGGCAAGCCATGCGTAATCGTAGGCGTCCGGACGTTGTTTCAGCGCCGCGCGGAAGGCGAGCGATGCTTCCTGCCATTCGCCGTGCTTCATCAGCGACTGACCCAGTGTGCTCCACAACAACGGGCGATCGCCCACGTTTTTGATCTGTTGGCGCAGCACTTTTTCCAGCTGTTCCGGGTTATTGGTTTTCAGACGCGGGATCGGCAGCAGCAGGCGATCGTCATACTGGCGTTTCAGGCCGTCGATGATAATTTGCTGGGCAGTATCATGATCGTCACATTCAATAAGATGTTCCGCCATTGCCACCTGTAACGCCACCTGATGACGCGTTTTCCGGCTTTGGTTTTTCCACCAGTTACGCAAACCTTCGCTACCGTTATCGGCACGCGCCTGATCCATCAGGCCAATCCATGCCTGTTGTTCCAGCATTGCACGATGCTCTTCATCGCCAACGTGGGCTTTTGCCATTGATGGGATGATATCCAGCAGCGAACTCCATGCACCAGTGCGGATATACGCCTGTTCCGCCAGACGTAATACTTCCGGATGGCGTGGCGTAACTTCCAGCAGCTTATCAACGCCGTGACGTGCTGCATGGTTTTCATTACGGGCCAGTTGCAGACGTACACGGGTGATTTCTACCGGAATTGTGTCGTTGCCGGCCAGCTCCGCTGCGCGTTCCAGATGTTGGTTGGCGCGTGCTTCATCACCGCGTTGTTGCGCGGCTTCGGCAGCCAGCAGATAGTTCACCACCGGTTGTTCAGCGTGATCGGCATTTTTAGCCATCAGTTTTTCAACTTGCTGATAATCACCTTCAGCCAGTTTCAGTAGCGCCTGTTCGGTCTGCTTACGGGCACGGCGACGCTTACGTCCGACAAACCACCCACGGGTGTGTGCGCCGGTGCGGAAGATCCGCCGCAGTAGCCACTCAATGGCAAACAGCACTACCATCGCCAGAATCAAAATGATCGCCAGGCCCGTGACGCTGGTTTCGATATTGTAGGTATCGGTCTGGATCAGCACGTAACCCTGATGACCGGCAATCATCGGGCCGACCACGATCCCCGCAATCAGCAACACAAAGAGCAATAACACTTTTAGCATGGTTATTCTCCTTGCGGCGCGGCTGCCGGAGTATCGACTTGTGGAGCAGGAGTCGGTTCCGTTGCTGGAGCAGCAGGTTGTGCCAGCAGGTTACGTACGCGCGTTTGCATCAGTTTTTCCAGAATTGCCTGGCTTTGCAAGGTTTCCGGCACATCCATTGAGATATTCTGCTGACTTAACTGATCCACCTCATCAAGGAACGCTTTGGTGGTGGCATCATCAGTATCGTAATACGCCCGCACCCAGGTGGAGACGTTCTCCAGCGCCTGGCGGTAAGTCTCTTCCTGATGACGCGGTACGGCTTGTGCCGCGACCAGCAGGCGGGAGCGAATATTTTCGCGCAGATAGATATCCTGATTCGGTGCTAACAGTGGTACGGCGGTGTCATCACGACGGCGAATCGTAATGAAGTTGTCCATAAAGTTCTGCCAGCTTTTTTGTAGATTGATACGCCATTCGCTGAGGGAACTGGAAAGCTCTTCACCGTCGGAATCCATCGGTGAACCATCGCTGTCATTATCGGCCAGACGCAGGTTATCTACCTGATTAGAAAGCTGGTTCAGCTTAAGGATGATGCCGTCATAATCCACCTGCGATACCGCAGAAAGGCTGGCGATATCATCGGTAATTGCCCGACGAACGGTAATCAGACTCGGGTCATTCATATCCGCCAGGCTGGCATCTGCACTTTTCAGCAACGCTGCAGCGGTCGTGACGTCCTGATCGCTCCACAGCTTCCTTCCGGCGAGTTTCACCAGGAAATCAGCCTGGGCCAGCAGCCAGGTTTTAGCATCGCTGCCGGAAATAGTCGCGACCTTTTGTTGGACTTCATCCAGCTGTTTTGCCAGCGTTTCTTGCTGACGATTCGCCTGTTCAAGCTGCGTAGCTTGTTGCTTGATAATGCCTTCCAGCTCGGCTTTTTGGCTCTCCTGGGCTTTTTGCAGTGCCGTAAGTTGGTTAGCCAGGGCATCGCTGGTGGCAGTCTGATTGACGGCCTGTTGTTTACCCCAGCCATACAAACCGACGCCCGCCGCCAGAGCAATAGCGATAGCCACCGCGCTGAGAATCAATGCGGTATTGTTCTTACTCTTTTTTTCTGTTGCGACAGGTTGTGACGTGGTGTCCACGGCCTCCCTGGTCTCTTCAACCACGGCGGAGGTTTTTTCTTGTTCCGTCATTATGGCTTCCTGTTATGAGAGTTATTGTAATGCCCGTAAAAGCGCATCGTTGTCAGCGTTATCGGCGACCTTAATGTCTTGCCAGCCCAGTTCCCGGGCGAGTTTCGCCAGACGCTCACTGACGACTAAAAGTCGACAGCGTAGTAACCAGTGCTCACGATACCATTGTGGGATCAGCGACCAGAGTTGCTGTAACATTTCACCGCTGGTAACAACGACTGTCGTCACCTCGCGGGATTGCCAGCGCATCGCTTCTTCTGCACCATCGTAATGGATTGCGCATCGTTGATAACATTCACAAAAAGTGACTTCAGCGCCGCGCGCCGTCAGGGTATCCCCAATCAGCTCACGACCGCCATTGCCACGTAATATCAACGCACGTTTGCCCGCAATATTTTGTAATTCAGGTAATTGTAGCAAGACTTCGCTGATTTCCCGATCCTGCGGGTAGAGAATCTTCTGTCCGCTTACGGTATGTAGCGCCAGTGCGGTGGTGCGTCCAATGGCGAAATAATCAGGTAGTCGGGGCCATTTACGATCTTGCTGATGCAGCTGTGATTGGGCAAAAGCAACCGCGTGTTGCGAGAGGGCAAACAACAGATCCCTCTCCCCCAGCGCTGCCAGTTGATCGGCAAGTTGCGGTAATTGTCGACCCGGAGAAAACTCAATCAGCGGAAAATGCCAGGCCACCTGCCCCAGTGTGCGCAGACGGCTCACTAACTCTTCTCCTGCGGGAGACGGGCGGGTGACCAGGATACTCATGCCGGGGCGTCTCCGTTATAAACTTCAGCGAGGATCTCGCGTGCGCCGTTATTCAGTAGCTCCTCTGCCAGCGAAATCCCCATTTGTTCGGCATCTTGCGGTGCACCGCGGCGTTCACCGCGAATAATCTGCGAACCGTCCGGCGCGCCGACCAGCGCACGCAGCCAGATTTCGCCATCAATAAGCTCGGCGTAGCTACCAATTGGCACCTGACATCCGCCTTCGAGACGGGTATTCATGGCGCGTTCTGCGGTAACGCGCAGTGCAGTTTCGTGGTGATTGAGTGCGGCAAGCAGCTCGCGAGTGCGTGTATCATCAAGGCGGCATTCAATACCTACCGCACCTTGCCCTACTGCCGGAAGAGAAATCTCGGGTGGCAGTGCGGCGCGAATGCGTGACTCCAGACCTAAACGTTTTAGTCCGGCTACGGCAAGAATGATGGCATCGTATTCGCCGTTATCCAGTTTGCTCAGGCGAGTGCCGACGTTGCCGCGCAGGGAGCGGATAATCAGGTCCGGGCGGCGTTCAGCCAGTTGGCACTGGCGACGTAAACTGGACGTCCCGACGATACTGCCTGCCGGTAACGCATCCAGACTGTCATAGTTATTGGACACAAAGGCATCGCGAGGATCTTCACGCTCGCAAATGGTGACCAGCCCCAGACCTTGCGGGAATTCAACCGGCACATCTTTCATTGAATGTACGGCGATATCGGCGCGATTCTCCAGGAGCGCGACTTCCAGCTCTTTTACAAATAAGCCTTTTCCGCCTACTTTCGCCAGCGGCGTATCAAGAATCACATCGCCGCGCGTCACCATCGGTACCAGTTCAACGACCAGGCCCGGATGGCTCGCCATCAACTTGTCTTTGACATAGTGTGCCTGCCAGAGTGCAAGTGGGCTTTGGCGTGTGGCAATTCTTAAAACATTGTCTAACATGCTTGTTACCGTCATTATCATCCGTGGTCCATCCTAACATCCTTGCCAGAGCGATGTCAGTGTTGTGGTGAAACGTAGACGCCTGCGCAAACCGTAAAATGAGGTCTGGCAGTGGATCCTGACAGGCGTTTCACGCCGTCGTAATAAGGAATTTACAGAGAATAAACGGTGCTACACTTGTATGTAGCGCATCTTTCTTTACGGTCAATCAGCAAGGTGTTAAATTGATCACGTTTTAGACCATTTTTTCGTCGTGAAACTAAAAAAACCAGGCGCGAAAAGTGGTAACGGTTACCTTTGACATACGAAATATCCCGAATGCCGCGTGTTACCGTTGATGTTGGCGGAATCACAGTCATGACGGGTAGCAAATCAGGCGATACGTCTTGTACCTCTATATTGAGACTCTGAAACAGAGACTGGATGCCATAAATCAATTGCGCGTGGATCGCGCGCTTGCTGCTATGGGGCCTGCATTCCAACAGGTCTACAGTCTACTGCCGACATTGTTGCACTATCACCATCCGCTAATGCCGGGTTACCTTGATGGTAACGTTCCCAAAGGCATTTGCCTTTACACGCCTGATGAAACTCAACGCCACTACCTGAACGAGCTTGAACTGTATCGTGGAATGTCAGTACAGGATCCGCCGAAAGGTGAGCTTCCAATTACTGGTGTATACACCATGGGCAGCACCTCGTCCGTAGGGCAAAGTTGTTCCTCTGACCTGGATATCTGGGTCTGTCATCAATCCTGGCTTGATAGCGAAGAGCGCCAGTTACTACAACGTAAATGCAGCCTGCTGGAAAGCTGGGCCGCCTCGCTGGGCGTGGAAGTTAGCTTCTTCCTGATTGATGAAAATCGCTTCCGTCATAATGAAAGCGGCAGCCTGGGGGGCGAAGATTGTGGCTCCACCCAGCATATACTGCTGCTTGACGAATTTTATCGCACTGCCGTGCGTCTCGCGGGTAAGCGTATTCTGTGGAATATGGTGCCGTGTGACGAAGAAGAGCATTACGACGACTATGTGATGACGCTTTACGCGCAGGGCGTGCTTACTCCTAATGAATGGCTGGATCTCGGCGGCTTAAGCTCACTTTCTGCCGAAGAGTACTTTGGTGCCAGCCTTTGGCAGCTCTATAAGAGTATCGATTCCCCATACAAAGCGGTGCTGAAAACACTGCTGCTGGAAGCCTATTCCTGGGAATACCCGAACCCACGTCTGCTGGCGAAAGATATCAAACAGCGTTTGCACGACGGCGAGATTGTATCGTTTGGTCTCGATCCGTACTGCATGATGCTGGAGCGTGTTACTGAATACCTGACGGCGATTGAAGATTTCACCCGTCTGGATTTAGTGCGTCGCTGCTTCTATTTAAAAGTGTGCGAAAAACTCAGCCGTGAACGCGCCTGTGTAGGCTGGCGTCGTGAAGTGCTAACCCAGTTAGTGAAAGAGTGGGAATGGGACGATGCTCGTCTGGCAATGCTCGATAACCGCGCTAACTGGAAGATTGATCAGGTGCGCGAGGCGCACAACGAACTGCTCGATGCAATGATGCAGAGCTACCGCAATCTGATCCGCTTTGCGCGTCGCAATAACCTTAGCGTCTCTGCCAGTCCGCAGGATATCGGCGTGCTGACGCGTAAACTGTATGCCGCGTTTGAAGCATTGCCAGGTAAAGTGACGCTGGTAAATCCGCAGATTTCACCCGATCTCTCGGAACCGAATCTGACCTTTATTTATGTGCCGCCGGGCCGGGCTAACCGTTCAGGTTGGTATCTGTATAACCGCGCGCCAAATATTGAGTCGATCATCAGCCATCAGCCGCTGGAATATAACCGTTACCTGAATAAACTGGTGGCGTGGGCATGGTTTAACGGCCTGCTGACCTCGCGCACCCGCTTGTATATTAAAGGCAACGGCATTGTCGATTTGCCTAAGTTGCAGGAGATGGTCGCCGATGTGTCGCACCATTTCCCGCTGCGCCTGCCTGCACCGACGCCAAAAGCGCTCTACAGCCCGTGTGAGATTCGCCATCTGGCGATTATCGTTAACCTGGAATATGACCCGACAGCTGCGTTCCGCAATCAGGTGGTGCATTTTGATTTCCGTAAGCTGGATGTCTTCAGCTTTGGCGAGAATCAAAATTGCCTGGTAGGTAGCGTGGACCTGCTGTACCGCAACTCGTGGAACGAAGTGCGTACGCTGCACTTCAACGGCGAGCAGTCGATGATCGAAGCCCTGAAAACTATTCTCGGCAAAATGCATCAGGACGCCGCACCGCCAGATAGCGTGGAAGTCTTCTGCTACAGCCAGCATCTGCGCGGCTTAATCCGTACTCGCGTGCAGCAACTGGTTTCTGAGTGCATTGAACTGCGTCTTTCCAGCACCCGCCAGGAAACCGGGCGCTTCAAGGCGCTGCGCGTTTCTGGTCAAACCTGGGGCTTATTCTTCGAACGCCTGAATGTATCGGTACAGAAACTGGAAAATGCCATCGAGTTTTATGGCGCTATTTCGCATAACAAACTGCACGGCCTGTCAGTGCAGGTTGAAACCAATCACGTCAAATTACCGGCGGTGGTGGACGGCTTTGCCAGCGAAGGGATCATCCAGTTCTTCTTCGAAGAAACGCAAGACGAGAATGGCTTTAATATCTACATTCTCGACGAAAGCAACCGGGTTGAGGTATATCACCACTGCGAAGGCAGCAAAGAGGAACTGGTGCGTGACGTCAGTCGCTTCTACTCGTCTTCGCACGACCGTTTCACCTACGGCTCAAGCTTCATCAACTTCAACCTGCCGCAGTTCTATCAAATTGTGAAGGTTGATGGTCGTGAACAGGTGATTCCGTTCCGCACCAAATCTATCGGCAACATGCCGCCTGCCAATCAGGATCACGACACGCCGCTATTACAGCAGTATTTTTCGTGATGAGCGTGCCGGAAAGCGAGGCTTATCCGGCATGCAATCTTAGCGGAAACTGACTGTTTCACCCGCTTGCTGCGTTGCCGCCTGTTCCAGCAAATCCCAGAAGGTTTCGCCGCTACGGTCGCAAATCCATTCATCGCCTTTCAGATCAAAATGGTAGCCGCCCTGTTTGGTTGCCAGCCACACCTGGTGCAGCGGTTCCTGACGGTTGATAATGATTTTGCTGCCATTTTCAAAGGTAATGGTCAGCACACCGCCGTTGATTTCGCAGTCGATATCGCTGTCGCCATCCCAGTCATCCAGACGCTCTTCAATGGTCAGCCAGAGTTGATCAGCCAGGCGATGAAATTCACTGTCGTTCATTGTTGTTTCCTGTTTTTAGGTGATGGCGGCAGTATAGCGGCATGGTGTCAGGGCTTCAAAGTTTACCCGTCTGCTGCTGCGTTCCGGCACGATTCCTCCGTCACCGGAATAATAATGTCGCTATTATGAATTTCACGGACATTCTTTTCTCTGACGTATGTTTTCGCTGGGCAGGGGGAGGGTGTGCGATAAAGCTGATCGTCAATCCAGGTGTAGACATAGCTATCGTCATAAGCAAAGCGCTCCGTTGCTATCAGCGCACCGCTGCTGGTGAATACCTGCACATCCTGTTTTTGTCGGGTACTTTGCAGAAAGTAATGACGCTCCTTGCCCGTATTTATCGGTTTATTTTTGATGGGCAAAGATGACTCCAACTCTATGATTTCGAGCCGATCTTCTCCAAAATGCGAGCGCCTGACGACGTAGAGTTGGTTTTTGTACTGTGCAATACGTTCGGTAATCAGATGAAACTTTTTTGGATCAATGCCTTCCAGGTAATGCCACTCACTCCATTGCAGGTCGGGTGAAAGCGCTTTTCGCCAGCCTACTCCCGATTTATTTACGATAAATGAAGATTCATTGTCCCCATCTTCGTATGCCTTGGCGGGTTTTAAAGAGGATGTGTGCTTGATGCCAGTGGGAGTAAATGAGCCATCTTTCATTATCTCACCATCCAACTGGCTAAGGCTGACGTTCAGCCAGTCGTCTTTAGCGGCTTTGATACGTGCCGCTTTGGGATATTGCGTAGGGTAACGCCAAAGCTGCGCACCATCGAATGCATAAACGTAACGATCGTCGCGAGCAAACCATTTTTTGTAATGCGGGTTATTGCCACGGTGTGCATCTGCTTCATTCGGCACACGGTAGTCCAGCAGTATCAGTGGGCCAACGGATTCAAACACCTGTAAACCGTCTTTCTCATGTCCGTCCCAATTTGTTGATCGGGTGAGTAAATAGCCATGATGCCTTCCGGCATTAAAACGTTTATTGATGATCAGATTCGGGTTATCCAGGGTGATGATCTCCAACTGATTTTCACCGAAGGGGGTCTTACTGATTGCATACAACTTGTCCTGATACTGCGCCACGATGTCACTGATCGGGTGAAACTGCTCCGGGTCGAGACTGGGTAATTCTTCCTGCTCACAATCTGGCCCCTTGCGCCAGAACACCTTTTTTTCTAACAGCGTAAAGTTGTCACATTGCCGGGATATATCTTCATTCCTTGCCAAACGAACCTGATCAATGACTTTACGATGCTCGCCGTGTTTATCACGCCAGCTAAACAGGGTGCCGGGCATCCAGCGAACGACAGAAAAATTGTCCGGATCTGCATCCAGTTGCTCTCCATTGATCAGCAACTTTGTTCGTGTGCGGGTAAGCATATCCCACGGGCCAAAGGGGTAGGCAATGCAGGGAAAAAACGTTGAAGCGAATTTCCCTTGTTGACCCCAGGATTTTTGCGCGATCACGGAAAAACTCTCTGGGTTATCAAAACGGTGCCCATCGATATAAAGAAAATGCGCGTCACGTAGCACCAATCCCAGCCGATCAGGCATCCAACGGCTACCTAATCCTACTTTGCGCAGCGTTTTTTCATCGACGCGTTGCTTGCCGCCATTTTCATCTGTCCGTTGGCCTTTGTAATAAATGCTGTTTTTATCGACGGCAAAATCGCCCCATGAATGGAACGAGGCTACATCGACCGGTGGATAACCAGATGGATTTTGTACAATCTTGCCCGCATAAATAACAAAACGGCCATCGCTAAAGTAAGCATAATTTGGATACCAGGCCCATGCGCCCTGATCAATATAATCGGTGGTAAGGTCGTTTAACGGCGGTTCTTTTTCCCCATCGTCCAGGGTGTCAGGAACAATGAATAAATCAGGTAAACGACGCAGTCGCTGGTAATTTACTTCCGGTAACGAAAGATTTGTCTCTTCATTAGGGCGCAGGTATACCACGCCTTTTCCCTGTTTCTGGTAAATATTATGATCAGGTTCACCGAGCGAGCATCCCCACGCTGACGGAACTAAAAAAGACAACAAACAAACCACATTGCGATAGTGCATAAAGCCATCCTGGCGCGAGGTGCCGATCACGAAACTACCAGCAAAACATAAATCCTCACGTGTAAGCGTTATACTCGCAGCAATTCCTCATTTTTCAGACTTCATAAAGAGTCGCTAAACGCTTGCTTTTACGTCTTCTCCTGCGATGATAGAAAGCAGAAAGCGATGAACTTTACAGGCAATCCATAATGAAAAACGTGTTTAAGGCACTCACTGTATTACTTACTCTCTTCAGCCTGACGGGCTGCGGTCTGAAAGGTCCGCTCTATTTCCCGCCTGCAGATAAAAACGCACCGCCACCGACCAAACCGGTAGAGACGCAAACGCAATCCACGGTGCCGGATAAAAACGATCGCGCCACTGGCGATGGTCCATCCCAGGTGAATTACTAAAAGTCAGTTTCTGTACCCGCGTGATTGGAGTAAATGATGCAGTTCTCGAAAATGCATGGCCTTGGCAACGATTTTATGGTCGTCGACGCGGTAACGCAGAATGTCTTTTTTTCACCAGAACTGATTCGTCGCCTGGCGGATCGGCACCTGGGGATAGGGTTTGACCAACTGCTGGTGGTTGAGCCACCGTATGATCCGGAACTGGATTTTCACTATCGCATTTTCAATGCTGATGGCAGTGAAGTGGCGCAGTGCGGCAACGGCGCACGCTGCTTTGCCCGTTTTGTGCGTCTGAAAGGGCTGACCAATAAGCGCGATATCCGCGTCAGCACTGCCAACGGGCGGATGGTTCTGACCGTCACCGATGACGATCTGGTGCGCGTCAATATGGGCGAACCCAACTTCGAACCTTCTGCCGTGCCATTTCGCGCTAACAAAGCGGAAAAGACCTATATTATGCGCGCCGCCGAGCAGACAATCTTATGCGGCGTGGTGTCGATGGGAAATCCGCATTGCGTGATTCAGGTTGATGATGTCGATACTGCGGCGGTAGAAACGCTTGGTCCTGTTCTGGAAAGCCACGAACGTTTTCCGGAGCGCGCCAATATCGGTTTTATGCAAGTGGTTAAACGCGAACATATTCGTTTACGCGTTTATGAGCGTGGGGCAGGAGAAACCCAGGCCTGCGGCAGCGGCGCGTGTGCGGCGGTGGCGGTAGGGATTCAGCAAGGTTTGCTGGCCGAAGAAGTACGCGTGGAACTCCCCGGCGGTCGTCTTGATATCGCCTGGAAAGGTCCGGGTCACCCGTTATATATGACGGGGCCGGCGGTACATGTCTACGACGGATTTATTCATCTATGAAGCAACCAGGGGAAGAACTACAGGAAACACTCACGGAGCTAGATGACCGGGCGGTTGTCGATTATCTGATTAAAAATCCTGAGTTTTTTATCCGCAATGCGCGCGCAGTAGAAGCGATACGTGTGCCGCATCCGGTACGCGGCACCGTTTCGTTGGTCGAGTGGCACATGGCCCGCGCACGTCATCATATTCATGTTCTGGAAGAGAACATGGCGCTGTTGATGGAACAGGCTATCGCCAACGAAGGCTTGTTCTATCGCTTACTTTACCTGCAGCGTAGTCTCACCGCCGCCAGCAGTCTCGACGATATGCTGATGCGTTTTCACCGCTGGGCACGCGATCTCGGCCTGGCAGGTGCGAGTCTGCGCCTGTTTCCGGATCGCTGGCGCTTAGGTGCGCCGTCGAACCACACTCATCTCGCATTAAGCCGTCAGTCTTTCGAACCGCTGCGTATTCAGCGTCTGGGGCAGGAACAGCACTATCTTGGGCCGCTTAACGGACCGGAGCTGCTGGTGGTGCTACCGGAAGCGAAAGCGGTGGGATCGGTGGCGATGTCGATGCTGGGAAGCGATGCTGATTTGGGTGTCGTGCTGTTCACCAGCCGCGATGCCAGTCACTATCAACAAGGGCAGGGAACGCAGTTACTTCATGAAATTGCGCTGATGTTGCCGGAGCTTCTGGAGCGTTGGATTGAACGCGTATGACCGATTTACACACCGATGTAGAACGCTACCTACGTTATCTGAGCGTGGAGCGTCAGCTTAGCCCGATAACCCTGCTTAACTACCAGCGCCAACTTGAGGCGATCATCAATTTTGCCAGCGAAAACGGCCTGCAAAGCTGGCAGCAATGTGATGTGACGATGGTGCGTAATTTTGCTGTACGCAGTCGCCGTAAAGGGCTGGGCGCGGCAAGCCTCGCATTACGCCTCTCTGCGCTACGTAGCTTTTTTGACTGGCTGGTCAGCCAGAACGAACTCAAAGCTAACCCGGCGAAAGGTGTTTCGGCACCGAAAGCGCCGCGTCATCTGCCGAAAAATATCGACGTCGATGATATAAATCGGCTGCTGGATATTGATATCAACGATCCCCTCGCCGTGCGCGATCGGGCAATGCTGGAAGTAATGTACGGTGCGGGTCTGCGTCTTTCCGAACTGGTGGGGCTCGATATCAAACACCTCGACCTGGAGTCCGGCGAAGTGTGGGTGATGGGGAAAGGCAGCAAAGAGCGCCGCCTGCCGATTGGTCGTAACGCCGTGGCGTGGATTGAGCACTGGCTTGATTTGCGCGACCTGTTTGGTAGCGAAGACGACGCGCTTTTCCTGTCGAAACTGGGCAAGCGTATCTCCGCGCGTAATGTACAGAAACGCTTTGCCGAATGGGGCATAAAACAAGGGCTGAATAATCACGTTCACCCGCATAAATTACGTCACTCGTTCGCTACGCATATGCTGGAGTCGAGCGGTGATCTTCGTGGTGTACAGGAGCTGCTGGGTCATGCCAACCTTTCTACCACGCAAATCTATACTCATCTTGATTTTCAACACCTTGCCTCGGTGTACGATGCGGCGCATCCACGCGCCAAACGGGGGAAATAATGCGTTTTTACCGGCCTTTGGGGCGCATCTCGGCGCTCACCTTTGACCTGGATGATACCCTTTACGATAACCGTCCGGTGATTTTGCGCACTGAGCAGGAGGCGCTTACCTTTGTGCAAAATTACCATCCGGCGCTGCGCAGCTTCCAGAATGAAGATCTGCAACGTCTGCGTCAGGCGGTACGGGAAGCGGAACCCGAGATTTATCATGATGTGACGCGCTGGCGTTTTCGCTCAATAGAACAAGCGATGCTCGACGCCGGGCTGAGCGCAGAAGAAGCCAGTGCAGGCGCACACGCGGCAATGATCAACTTTGCCAAATGGCGTAGCCGGATCGACGTTCCGCAGCAAACGCACGACACCTTAAAACAGCTGGCGAAGAAATGGCCGCTGGTGGCGATCACCAACGGTAACGCCCAGCCGGAGCTGTTTGGTTTGGGGGATTATTTTGAGTTTGTGCTGCGTGCTGGCCCGCACGGGCGCTCAAAACCGTTCAGCGATATGTACTTCCTGGCGGCGGAAAAACTCAACGTGCCGATCAGCGAGATCTTACATGTCGGGGACGATCTCACCACTGACGTGGGTGGGGCAATTCGCAGCGGAATGCAGGCCTGTTGGATCAGACCGGAAAATGGCGATCTGATGCAAACCTGGGACAGCCGTTTACTCCCGCATCTGGAAATTTCCCGGTTGGCATCTCTGACCTCGCTGATATAATCAGCAAATCTGTATATATACCCAGCTTTTTGGCGGAGGGCGTTGCGCTTCTCCGCCCAACCTATTTTTACGCGGCGGTGCCAATGGACGTTTCTTACCTGCTCGACAGCCTTAATGACAAACAGCGCGAAGCGGTGGCCGCGCCACGCAGCAACCTTCTGGTGCTGGCGGGCGCGGGCAGTGGTAAGACGCGCGTACTGGTGCATCGTATCGCCTGGCTGATGAGCGTGGAAAACTGCTCGCCGTACTCGATTATGGCGGTGACATTTACCAACAAAGCGGCGGCGGAAATGCGCCATCGTATCGGGCAACTGATGGGTACCAGCCAGGGCGGTATGTGGGTCGGCACTTTCCACGGGCTGGCACACCGTCTGCTGCGTGCGCACCATATGGACGCCAACCTGCCGCAGGATTTCCAGATCCTCGACAGCGAAGACCAGCTGCGCCTGCTTAAGCGTCTGATCAAAGCCATGAACCTCGACGAGAAGCAGTGGCCGCCGCGCCAGGCAATGTGGTACATCAACAGCCAGAAAGATGAAGGGCTGCGTCCGCATCATATTCAAAGCTACGGTAATCCGGTGGAGCAGACCTGGCAGAAGGTGTACCAGGCGTATCAGGAAGCGTGCGACCGCGCGGGCCTGGTAGACTTCGCTGAACTACTGCTACGCGCCCACGAACTGTGGCTTAACAAGCCGCATATCCTGCAACACTACCGCGAACGTTTTACCAATATCCTGGTGGACGAATTCCAGGATACCAACAACATTCAGTATGCGTGGATCCGCCTGCTGGCGGGCGATACTGGCAAAGTGATGATCGTTGGCGATGACGACCAGTCAATCTACGGCTGGCGCGGGGCGCAGGTGGAGAATATTCAGCGTTTCCTCAATGATTTCCCCGGTGCCGAAACTATCCGTCTGGAGCAAAACTACCGCTCCACTAGCAATATCCTGAGCGCGGCGAACGCCCTGATTGAAAACAACAACGGGCGTTTGGGTAAAAAGTTGTGGACCGATGGCGCGGACGGTGAGCCGATTTCCCTCTATTGCGCTTTTAACGAACTCGACGAAGCGCGTTTTGTTGTTAACCGCATCAAGACCTGGCAGGACAACGGCGGGGCGCTCGCCGAGTGCGCCATTCTCTATCGTAGCAATGCCCAGTCGCGTGTACTGGAAGAGGCGTTATTACAAGCCAGTATGCCGTACCGTATTTATGGCGGGATGCGCTTCTTCGAACGCCAGGAAATCAAAGATGCGCTCTCGTATCTGCGCCTGATTGCCAACCGTAACGACGACGCGGCCTTTGAGCGCGTGGTGAATACGCCAACGCGGGGTATTGGTGACCGGACGCTGGACGTGGTACGTCAGACATCGCGCGATCGCCAGTTAACACTCTGGCAGGCATGTCGTGAACTGTTGCAGGAAAAAGCCCTCGCCGGACGTGCTGCCAGCGCTTTGCAACGGTTTATGGAACTGATCGACGCCTTAGCGCAAGAAACTGCCGATATGCCGCTGCATGTACAGACTGATCGGGTAATTAAAGACTCCGGACTGCGCACCATGTACGAGCAAGAGAAGGGCGAAAAAGGCCAGACGCGTATCGAAAACTTAGAGGAACTGGTGACGGCAACGCGCCAGTTCAGCTACAACGAAGAAGACGAAGATTTAATGCCGCTGCAGGCGTTCCTCTCCCATGCGGCACTGGAAGCAGGTGAAGGGCAGGCGGATACCTGGCAGGATGCGGTACAGCTGATGACGCTACACTCGGCGAAAGGTCTGGAATTCCCGCAGGTGTTTATTGTCGGTATGGAAGAGGGGATTTTCCCAAGTCAGATGTCGCTGGATGAAGGCGGGCGTCTGGAAGAAGAACGCCGTCTGGCCTACGTTGGCGTAACCCGCGCGATGCAGAAACTGACGCTGACCTACGCGGAAACCCGCCGTCTGTATGGCAAAGAGGTTTACCATCGCCCGTCGCGCTTTATTGGTGAGCTGCCGGAAGAGTGTGTGGAAGAGGTGCGCCTGCGCGCTACGGTAAGCCGTCCTGTCAGCCATCAGCGGATGGGTACGCCGATGGTCGAGAACGACAGCGGTTACAAACTCGGCCAGCGCGTACGGCACGCCAAGTTTGGTGAAGGGACTATCGTCAATATGGAAGGCAGCGGTGAACATAGCCGTTTGCAGGTGGCATTCCAGGGCCAGGGTATTAAATGGCTGGTGGCGGCTTACGCCCGGCTGGAGACGGTATAACGTTGCCGGATGCGGTGCTGCGCACCTTATCCGGCCTACAAAATCATGTAGATTCAATAAATTGCAATGTCATGTAGGCCGGGTAAGGCGTTTACGCCGCATCCGGCATCTGCACCATATTCAGTGACACAAAACGGTTGTTTTAACTTTTCTGCTCGACGGAAATCATGGTAACAAAAGGATAGCGTTGCCACGGGATTGCCCCGCCTTTCACATACATATGTGAAATCGTGCCATCAAGATAAAGCAGTTGCTCAACGTTCAGTTTCGTTTTGGCATAACAGGCAAAATCATAAAAATTTGTCACCTGCTGGCTCAACAAAAACACGGCGTTCCCTTGTTTATTAATCCCAACACCGTTACGAATTTTGCGTGAGGCGACGTTGGGATGAATACGCGGATTAATGACGCCGTTTTCCATCAACATTGGCCCTGACTGCACCGCGAACTGAATCTCTTTACTGGTTTTAAAGGCATCCAGACGAACGATGCCGACTTTATCTCCCGCGACATAAAACACACCGCCAGGACGGATAAAGAAATTCCCTTCACCTGAAGCGAGATTTAACGCCACCTTCTGCTGACCGTTTTCGATGTACAAACCGAGCGGCGCATAGCTTTCATCATATATGCTGCCGTTCATCGCCATTTGCACCTGACCCTGACTATTAATATCCGTCAGCAGCGCATGTAACGTTTCCCACGCTTCGCCATTGGCTTTTTGCCAGTACATTTTCACCCGCTCTGTTTGAGGATTAACGGTATACGCCTGTATGGTCAGTGTCGGATCTGATAGTGCGCAATCATCAGCGGCAACAGCAAACAAGGGAAGTAAGGTGAGGGCGAGAAAAATCCGTTTGAGATTCAAGGTGATCATTCCTTTACCAATGAGTAGCCGATGCGCCATTATAGGTCCTGGATGTGGGATTTTTTTATCCTGTTAGCGACCTTGACGAGTACCAAAAAGCGCGAAGTTCAACTATTGTTCTGTGGTGTTCTGTTGCGTGTTGACGGCAAAATTTTGCTGGCGTAACATGCGCGCACGATCACTCTAAGAGGACATTCGCCTTGGACACACCCAGTAGATACTGGCTCATTATCCTGTCATCCAGGATCAACTCCTAAGGCTATCCCTTTTTGCTGATAGCCTTAGCGGTTGTCAGCGACCTCAATTTTTCCCGTCGCGCTGAGTCAGGCTGTTTAATGGTCTGAAACCCAATTTGTTTCTGTGTGCCCACCGAACTGTCCGATATTTTAAGCATTGGGAGTCCCGGTCATGCTGAGCGCATTTCAACTGGAAAATAACCGACTGACCCGGCTGGAAGTCGAAGAGTCACAACCCCTTGTAAATGCAGTATGGATTGATCTTGTCGAACCGGACGACGACGAGCGACTGCGCGTACAATCTGAACTTGGCCAGAGCCTGGCAACCCGCCCGGAACTGGAAGACATCGAAGCATCGGCACGTTTCTTTGAAGACGATGACGGCCTGCATATTCACTCCTTCTTCTTCTTTGAAGATGCGGAAGATCACGCCGGTAACTCCACTGTGGCATTTACCATCCGTGATGGTCGTCTGTTTACTCTGCGTGAGCGTGAACTGCCCGCTTTTCGTCTGTATCGTATGCGTGCCCGTAGCCAGTCAATGGTGGACGGTAACGCCTACGAGCTGCTGCTGGATCTGTTCGAAACCAAAATCGAACAGTTGGCAGATGAAATTGAAAATATCTACAGCGACCTGGAGCAGTTGAGCCGGGTAATTATGGAAGGGCATCAGGGCGATGAGTACGACGAAGCACTCTCCACACTGGCGGAGCTGGAAGATATCGGCTGGAAAGTTCGCCTGTGTCTTATGGATACCCAGCGTGCGCTCAATTTCCTGGTGCGTAAAGCGCGTTTACCGGGTGGACAACTGGAACAGGCGCGTGAAATCCTGCGAGATATCGAATCCCTGCTGCCGCATAACGAATCCCTGTTCCAGAAGGTGAACTTCCTGATGCAGGCGGCGATGGGCTTTATCAATATCGAGCAGAACCGCATCATCAAAATCTTCTCGGTGGTATCCGTGGTGTTCCTGCCACCGACGCTGGTCGCTTCCAGCTACGGGATGAACTTTGAGTTTATGCCGGAACTGAAGTGGAGCTTCGGCTACCCAGGCGCGATTATCTTTATGATCCTCGCGGGCCTGGCACCGTATCTGTACTTTAAACGGAAGAACTGGTTGTAAAAAACGAGAGCGGTGGTTTAGCCCGGCTAAGCCACCAGTTATTCAAAGGCTCCAGGTATTTAACCCTTTTACCTCTTTCTCATAAAACCATTTGTTCGTGTTAACAGCAACATAGGCTGCTACGGCAATTCCCAAAATGTTAACGCCAATTAGTGCACCAACAAATAGAGATAGAATGCAAAGTAATAGAACTATAATTGCTTTTTTCCATAAACCCAGAACAAATAGATAGATCCAGGAACAGAAGAAAGCAATGAAATTAATTTGAATAGTTAATCGTTGTCTTACTTTTAATGCTTTAAATGCTGCTTTATATTCTGGTGTTGCCCCCCAGAATCCAGGAAAGCCATGTTGATCATAAAAACTAAAGCGATATTTCCATTTTTCACTTAATGAACCATCGTTCATATATTCCTTACTCATAAATACTCCATAACTATTGTTTTGATGAATCAGTAGGTGCAAGCATTAGCATACTGAAAGTGGAAAAATAACAAATCAAAAAAATCATCGAACCATTGCCTGAACAATCAAAATGTTCGGCTATCATTGTGATGATAGAGATGATATATACTGCTAATGTACCAAAAACATAAGTTTTTATATATATGAAACCACTATCACGGAGTCGTTGGCAATTCATGTTGATGACGAGATAATGGAGTGCGATGGTAGAGACAATAACAAGAAAACCTGCGTCCCCATCGTTAAAAAAGATAATAAGAAAGGCAAAAATGAAATTTATTAAAATAAATGAAAATATATAACGACGTCTGGAAATCTTACCGTTAGATGTTGGGATAAATATACGCAACATAAATTTTACATCCTTGTGTGAGTCTCCTGTCAGCATGACAATATGCCCACTCTCATGCAAGAGCAGGCATATTTTTTCAGAATATATTTATTTTTTATTTGGACGTTCTACGCTGCGTATAAATCGCATCCATCACAAAAATTGCTAGCGCCACCCAAATAAAGGCGAAGGTCACCATCTTATCGGCACCCGGTTTTTCACCATAAAACGTCACAGCCAGCAGGAACATCAGCGTCGGGCCAATATACTGGAAAAAGCCTAACGTTGAGAGACGCAGGCGTGTCGCAGCCGCAGTAAAACACAACAGTGGAACGGTGGTGACAATACCGGCGGCGATCAGCAGTAAATTCAGCGACATCGGATTTTGCCCCATATGGCTGGTTGAGCTGTCGGCAATAGCAAACAGATAAATCGCCGCGACGGGCAGCAGCCACATAGTTTCGATTAACATGCCGGTTTGCGCTTCAACGGCAATTTTCTTGCGTACCAGGCCGTAGAAGGCAAAACTAAACGCCAGCCCCAGCGCGATGATTGGCAGTGAACCAAAAGTCCAGAGCTGGACCAACACACCACATATCGCCAGAATCACCGCCAGCCATTGCATCCGGCGGAATCGCTCGCCGAGGAAAATCATTCCCAGCACTATATTCACCAGTGGGTTAATAAAATAACCGAGGCTCGCTTCCAGCATATGGTGATTGTTCACCGCCCAGATAAACAGTAGCCAGTTGCCACCAATCAGCACGGCAGAGACGGCCAGCATAAAAATTTTCTGTGGCGTCTGAATTAGCGTTTTTAAATAAGACCACTGGCGGCAGATGCTCATCAGCACCACCATAAAGAAAAACGACCAGATCACGCGATGCGTCAGGATCTCATCGGCGGGCACGTAGTAAATCAGCTTGAAGTACGCTGGCGCAATACCCCAAATAAAATAAGCGGCAAGAGCGAGTAATACGCCCTGCCGCGTTTGTTTGGTGTCCATTGGCAAAACTCATTTTTTATTGGTAAAAGCAGTTTACCTGCTTTTACGTTATCAACCTACCATATAGGTGGCGGTGGCACTGGCTATATAAAGCTGTTCTTCATTGTGTAATTCAACGCGGGCGACGGCGACTTTATTGCCCGCACGCAACAGACTACTGGTAGCAGTAAAACGCTCACCCCTGCCTGGGCGCAGATAATCGACGCGAAGATCAATGGTCCCCATCCGCGATAGCCGCTGGCGTAGTTCATCTTCACTGATGGTTTCGTGGCGGGTTAAGGTACTTCCCACGCACACCAGACCTGCGGCGACATCCAGCGCCGACGCAATGACCCCGCCGTGCAAAATGCTTTGCGCCCAGTTACCCACCATCATTGGCTGATTTTTAAAGGCCAGCTGTGCGAACTCTTTTTCGTAACGCTCCAGTTCCATCCCTAACGCACGGTTAAATGGCATGTGATAAACAAACATCTCACCCACTAATTTCAGGGCTTGTTCAGCGGTCAGTACGGCAGACATATCATCCTTACACTTCATTGGTTAATGAAATGTTGATTTTATGCTTCTTTTTTGTTGGTTTCTACTTTAGGAAGGGATAACTAACGGCAAAGGAGTTAAGTATGTAAAATAGCCCGCAGAAAAATATTCATCTAATCAATAATTCGTTACGGAGAACACGACCGATGCGGACTCTGCAGGGCTGGTTGTTGCCGGTGTTTATGTTGCCAATGGCAGTGTATGCGCAAGAGGCAACGGTAAAAGAGGTGCATGACGCGCCTGCGGTGCGTGGCAGTATTATTGCGAATATGCTGCAGGAGCATGACAATCCTTTCACGCTCTATCCTTATGACACCAACTACCTCATCTACACCCAAACCAGCGATCTGAACAAAGAAGCGATCGCCAGTTATGACTGGGCGGAAAACGCGCGTAAGGATGAAGTGAAATTCCAGTTGAGCCTGGCATTTCCGCTGTGGCGCGGAATATTGGGGCCAAATTCGGTGTTGGGAGCTTCTTACACGCAAAAATCCTGGTGGCAACTGTCCAATAGCGAAGAGTCTTCACCGTTTCGTGAAACCAACTACGAACCGCAATTGTTCCTTGGTTTTGCCACAGATTACCGCTTTGCTGGCTGGACGCTGCGCGATGTGGAGATGGGTTATAACCACGACTCTAACGGGCGTTCAGACCCGACTTCCCGCAGCTGGAACCGCCTTTATACCCGTCTGATGGCAGAAAACGGTAACTGGCTGGTAGAGGTGAAGCCGTGGTATGTGGTGGGGAATACTGACGATAACCCAGATATCACCAAATATATGGGTTACTACCAGCTTAAAATCGGCTATCACCTGGGTGATGCGGTGCTGAGTGCGAAAGGACAGTACAACTGGAACACCGGTTACGGTGGTGCGGAGTTAGGCTTAAGTTACCCGATCACCAGGCATGTGCGCCTTTATACCCAGGTTTACAGCGGTTATGGCGAATCGCTCATCGACTATAACTTTAACCAGACCCGTGTGGGTGTGGGGGTTATGCTGAACGACTTGTTCTAATGTGAGTTGATTGAAAGGCAAAACTGGAATCCAGCATCCAGGATTACCCTCTCAGAGACTAAAAGCATTGCAGTTTCTCGCGCAGGCGCTGAAAATAGCGCCTGTTTTTATTTCAGGCAATCGGGGTTAATGTGGCGCAGGCGGAAGTGTTGAATCTGGAGTCCGGGGCTAAACAGGTTTTACAAGAAACCTTTGGCTACCAACAGTTTCGCCCCGGCCAGGAAGAGATTATCGACACCGTACTTTCCGGTCGCGATTGCCTGGTCGTCATGCCCACTGGTGGCGGAAAATCCCTTTGCTATCAAATTCCTGCCTTACTGCTAAACGGTCTTACCGTGGTTGTTTCACCACTGATTTCGTTGATGAAAGATCAGGTGGATCAGCTACAGGCCAACGGCGTGGCGGCGGCGTGCCTTAACTCGACGCAAACCCGCGAGCAGCAGCTTGAAGTAATGACAGGCTGCCGCACCGGGCAAATCCGCCTGCTGTATATCGCGCCGGAACGCCTGATGCTGGATAACTTCCTTGAGCATCTGGCGCACTGGAATCCAGTGTTATTAGCCGTTGATGAAGCGCACTGTATCTCCCAATGGGGGCACGATTTCCGCCCGGAATACGCCGCGCTCGGTCAGCTGCGTCAGCGTTTTCCTACTCTGCCGTTTATGGCGCTAACCGCCACCGCCGACGACACCACGCGGCAGGATATCGTGCGCCTGCTGGGGCTGAACGATCCGCTGATTCAAATCAGCAGTTTTGATCGCCCGAACATTCGCTACATGCTGATGGAGAAATTCAAACCGCTCGATCAGTTGATGCGCTACGTGCAGGAACAACGCGGTAAGTCGGGGATTATTTACTGTAATAGTCGTGCGAAAGTAGAAGACACCGCCGCGCGTCTGCAAAGCAAGGGTATCAGCGCAGCGGCTTATCACGCCGGGCTTGAAAACGATGTCCGTGCGGACGTGCAGGAAAAATTCCAGCGCGATGACCTGCAAATTGTGGTGGCGACGGTAGCGTTCGGCATGGGCATCAACAAGCCTAACGTCCGCTTCGTGGTTCACTTTGATATTCCACGCAATATCGAATCCTATTATCAGGAAACCGGTCGCGCCGGGCGTGATGGCCTGCCCGCGGAAGCGATGCTGTTTTACGATCCGGCCGATATGGCGTGGCTGCGCCGTTGCCTGGAAGAAAAACCGCAGGGGCAATTGCAGGATATCGAACGCCATAAACTCAATGCGATGGGCGCGTTTGCTGAGGCGCAAACCTGTCGTCGTCTGGTGCTGCTGAATTACTTTGGTGAAGGGCGGCAGGAGCCGTGCGGGAACTGCGATATCTGTCTCGATCCGCCAAAACAGTACGATGGTTCAACCGATGCGCAGATTGCGCTTTCCACCATTGGTCGTGTGAATCAGCGTTTTGGTATGGGCTATGTAGTGGAAGTGATTCGCGGTGCGAATAACCAGCGAATCCGCGACTATGGTCATGACAAACTGAAAGTCTACGGCATGGGCCGCGATAAAAGTCATGAGCACTGGGTGAGCGTAATCCGCCAGTTGATTCATCTCGGTCTGGTGACGCAAAACATCGCCCAGCATTCGGCATTACAACTGACAGAAGCCGCACGCCCGGTGTTGCGCGGCGAATCCTCTTTACAACTTGCCGTGCCGCGTATTGTGGCGCTCAAACCGAAAGCAATGCAGAAATCTTTCGGTGGCAATTACGATCGCAAACTGTTCGCCAAATTACGCAAACTGCGTAAATCGATTGCCGATGAAAGCAATGTCCCGCCGTACGTGGTGTTTAACGATGCGACCTTGATTGAGATGGCGGAACAGATGCCAATCACCGCCAGCGAAATGCTCAGCGTTAACGGCGTTGGGATGCGCAAACTGGAGCGCTTTGGCAAACCGTTTATGGCACTTATCCGTGCGCATGTCGATGGCGACGACGAAGAGTAGTCAGCGGCATAAAAAAGTGCCAGGATGAAGACTCCGTAAACGTTTTCCCCGCGAGTCAATTGTATGTTGATGTTATTCCTCACCGTTGCCATGGTGCACATTGTGGCGCTTATGAGCCCCGGTCCCGATTTCTTCTTTGTTTCTCAGACCGCTGTCAGTCGTTCGCGTAAAGAGGCGATGATGGGCGTGCTGGGCATTACCTGCGGCGTAATGGTCTGGGCAGGGATCGCGTTGCTTGGCCTGCATTTGATTATCGAAAAAATGGCCTGGCTGCATACGCTGATTATGGTGGGCGGTGGCCTGTATCTCTGCTGGATGGGTTATCAGATGCTGCGTAGCGCACTGAAAAAAGAGGTCGTTTCTGCGCCTGCGCCACAGGTAGAACTGGCAAAAAGCGGGCGCAGTTTCCTGAAAGGCTTACTGACCAATCTCGCCAATCCGAAAGCGATTATCTACTTTGGTTCGGTATTCTCGCTGTTTGTTGGTGAGAACGTCGGCACCACTGAGCGCTGGGGCATTTTCGCGTTGATTATTGTCGAAACGCTGGCGTGGTTTACGGTGGTTGCCAGCCTGTTTGCTCTACCGCAAATGCGCCGTGGTTATCAACGTCTGGCGAAGTGGATTGATGGTTTTGCCGGGGCGTTATTTGCCGGATTTGGCATTCATTTGATTATTTCTCGTTGATGCCAAACGCTTCATCAGAGTAAGTCGGATAAGGCGTTTACGCCGCATCCGACATTATTTTTCACGCATGCCTCGCCGATGCCAACAACGCTCCTACCAGCATAAACAGCGAGCCAAAAATCTTATTCAATGCCTTCATCTGTTTTGGCCCTTTTATCCATAATGCGATCCGTTGGGCGAGGGTGGCGTAACCGATCATCACAATAATATCGACCACAATAGTGGTGACGCCGAGCACGATATACTGCATCAGTTGTGGCTGTTGCGGCATGATGAATTGCGGAAATAACGCCGCCAGAAACACAATACTTTTGGGATTGGTGAGATTCACAAAAACTGCGCGCTGGAACAAATGTCGGCGCGATTGAGTAGAGGCCAGCGATTTAAGATCAATTGCGCCAGCAGCACGCCACTGCTGGATACCCAGCCAAATCAAATAAGCAGCTCCTGCCCACTTCAACACTTCAAACGCAATCACTGAGCGGGAGAATAGCGTACCCAACCCCACACCAACCAGCACAATATGAATCGCCAGTCCGGTCTGAAGCCCAGCAATAGACGCCATCGCACCACGATAACCGTGGTTGAGCGAGGTGGTCATGGTGTTGATTGCACCAGAGCCTGGCGACAGGCTTAAAATGATTGATGTTAGCAGGTAGGCAAACCACCATTCTAAGGTCATGATGAACTCCCGGTGTGTCTATTTTTGTGCCACAATACGCTACTGTCGCAGCGTTGTGTCAGACACGCTTAAAAAAACGATTTTACGTGGTTTAAGAGGCAGATTACCCGATGTTTCAGCAGCAAAAAGACTGGGAAACAAGAGAAAACGCGTTTGCTGCTTTTACCATGGGACCGCTGACTGATTTCTGGCGTCAGCGTGATGAAGCAGAGTTTACTGGTGTAGATGACATTCCGGTGCGCTTTGTCCGTTTTCGCGCACAGCACCATGACCGGGTGATAGTCATCTGCCCGGGGCGTATTGAGAGCTACGTAAAATATGCGGAACTGGCCTACGACCTGTTCCATTTGGGGTTTGATGTCTTAATCATCGACCATCGCGGGCAGGGACGTTCCGGTCGCCTGTTAGCCGATCCGCATCTTGGGCATGTTAATCGCTTTAATGATTATGTTGATGATCTGGCGGCATTCTGGCAACAGGAGGTCCAGCCCGGTCCGTGGCGTAAGCGCTATATACTGGCACATTCGATGGGCGGTGCGATCTCCACGTTATTTCTGCAACGCCATCCAGGTGTATGTGACGCCATTGCGCTAACTGCGCCAATGTTTGGGATCGTGATTCGTATGCCGTCATTTATGGCGCGGCAGATCCTTAACTGGGCCGAAGCGCATCCACGTTTCCGTGATGGCTATGCAATAGGCACCGGGCGCTGGCGCGCGTTGCCGTTTGCTATCAACGTACTGACCCACAGCAGACAGCGATATCGACGTAACTTACGCTTCTATGCTGATGACCCAACGATTCGCGTCGGTGGGCCGACCTACCATTGGGTACGCGAAAGTATTCTGGCTGGCGAACAGGTGTTAGCCGGTGCGGGTGATGACGCCACGCCAACGCTTCTCTTGCAGGCTGAAGAGGAACGCGTGGTGGATAACCGCATGCACGACCGTTTTTGTGAACTCCGCACCGCTGCGGGCCATCCTGTCGAAGGGGGACGACCGCTGGTAATTAAAGGTGCGTACCATGAGATCCTTTTTGAAAAGGACGCAATGCGCTCAGTCGCGCTCCACGCCATTGTTGATTTTTTCAACAGGCATAACTCACCCAGCGGAAACCGCTCTACAGAGGTTTAAATTTCTTATGTACCAGGTTGTTGCGTCTGATTTAGATGGCACGTTACTTTCTCCCGACCATACGTTATCCCCTTACGCCAAAGAAACTCTGAAGCTCCTCACCGCGCGCGGCATTAACTTTGTGTTTGCGACCGGTCGCCACCACGTTGATGTAGGGCAAATTCGCGATAATCTGGAGATTAAGTCTTACATGATTACCTCCAATGGCGCGCGCGTTCACGATCTTGATGGCAATCTGATTTTTGCTCATAACCTGGATCGCGACATTGCCAGCGACCTGTTTGGCGTGGTCAACGACAACCCGGACATCATTACTAACGTTTATCGCGACGACGAATGGTTTATGAATCGCCACCGCCCGGAAGAGATGCGCTTTTTTAAAGAGGCGGTGTTCAAATATGCGCTGTATGAGCCAGGATTACTGGAGCCGGAAGGCGTCAGCAAAGTGTTCTTCACCTGTGATTCTCATGAACAACTGCTGCCGCTGGAGCAGGCAATCAACGCTCGTTGGGGCGATCGCGTCAACGTCAGTTTCTCTACCCTAACTTGTCTGGAAGTGATGGCGGGCGGCGTTTCAAAAGGCCATGCCCTGGAAGCGGTGGCGAAGAAACTGGGCTACAGTCTGAAAGATTGTATTGCCTTTGGTGACGGGATGAACGACGCCGAAATGCTGTCGATGGCAGGTAAAGGCTGCATTATGGGCAGTGCGCACCAGCGTCTGAAAGATCTGCATCCGGAGCTGGAAGTGATTGGTACTAACGCCGACGACGCAGTGCCGCATTATCTGCGTAAACTCTATTTATCGTAATCGTTCTTTATTTGGTCAGTTGTCAACCTGATACTTCGCTACAATGGATACTCGTTAATCAAAGAGTTTTCCATTGTGGCGCTACTTATCATCACCACGATTCTGTGGGCCTTCTCCTTTAGCTTTTATGGCGAGTACCTTGCGGGGCACGTCGATAGCTATTTTGCAGTGCTGGTGCGCGTTGGCCTGGCGGCACTCGTGTTTCTGCCGTTTCTGCGTACCCGTGGCAATAGCCTGAAAACGGTCGGTCTGTATATGCTGGTGGGCGCGATGCAGCTTGGCGTGATGTATATGCTGAGTTTTCGCGCCTATCTCTACCTGACGGTCTCCGAACTGTTGCTGTTCACCGTACTGACTCCGCTCTACATCACGCTGATTTATGACATCATGAGTAAGCGCCGTCTGCGCTGGGGTTATGCTTTTAGCGCCTTGTTGGCGGTGATTGGTGCCGGGATTATTCGCTATGATCAGGTCACCGACCACTTCTGGACTGGCCTGCTGCTGGTGCAACTCTCCAATATCACTTTTGCCATCGGCATGGTGGGTTACAAACGCCTGATGGAAACTCGTCCGATGCCACAGCATAACGCCTTTGCGTGGTTCTATCTTGGCGCGTTTCTGGTGGCGGTGATTGCATGGTTCTTGCTGGGAAATGCGCAGAAAATGCCGCAAACCACGCTGCAATGGGGCATTCTGGTGTTTCTTGGCGTGGTGGCTTCCGGTATTGGCTACTTTATGTGGAACTACGGCGCGACGCAGGTGGACGCCGGAACGCTGGGCATTATGAATAATATGCACGTTCCGGCAGGGCTGCTGGTTAACCTGGCTATCTGGCACCAACAGCCGCACTGGCCAACGTTTATTACAGGCGCGCTGGTGATCCTGGCATCACTGTGGGTGCATCGTAAGTGGGTCGCTCCGCGCTCTTCACAAACGGCAGATGATCGCAGGCGTGATTGCGCGCTGAGCGAATAAACGCTTCTGTAATCGGCTGACGCTGCTCGCCATCGCGCACGGCGGCGTACAGTCGGCTCCACAATCCTTCGCCCAGGGTTTTGGTTACGACCAGACCCTGGCGCTCAAAACTCTCCACCACCCAGTGCGGCAGGGCGGCAATACCCATCCGCGCGGCAACCATCTGAATCAACAACAAGGTGTTATCGACGCTTTTCAGCGACGGGCTAACGCCTGCTGGCTGAAGAAAATGCCGCCAGACATCCAGTCGGCTACGCTGCACCGGATAAATCAACAGCGTTTCGCTGGCGAGGTCTTCCGGCGTGATTCGCGTTTTCGCCGCCAGTGGATGGTCAGGCGCTAACACCAGACGCACTTCATAATCGAACATCGGCGAATAATGCAGGCCACTGCGCGGCAGAATATCGGAGGTCATCACCAGATCCAGCTCGCCCTGCTGCAATGCAGGCTGCGGGTCAAACGTTACGCCTGATTTAAAATCCATCTCCACCTGCGGCCAGTTCTTATGGAAATTTTCTAACGCGGGCGTCAGCCACTGAATACAGCTATGGCATTCAATAGCAATGCGCAGGCGCGTCTGCTGCGGTTCATTGCAGGCTTGCAGTGCCTGGCTGATTTGCGGCAGCACCTGATTCGCCAGTTGCAACAGGATTTCTCCCTGCGGTGTAAACCGAAGCGGCTGGCTTTTACGCACAAATAGCCGGAAGCCAAGGCGCTGTTCCAGATCGCTAAACTGGTGAGACAGGGCGGATTGCGTTTGATGCAACGTCGCCGCAGCGGCTGCGAGTGAGCCGCAGTTCCGCAACGCTTGTAGCGTTTTCAGGTGTTTTACTTCGATCATGAAAGTCCTTCACTTCGGCATGAATAATTTGCGCTTGAGGAATATACAGTAACCGCCAATTATGGATGTGTAAACATCTGGACGGCTAAAATCCTTCGTCTTTTAAATTTATGGTGCGTTGGCTGCGTTTCTTCACCCCGGTCACTTACTTCAGTAAGCTCCCGGGGATGAATAAACTTGCCGCCTTCCCTAAATTCAAAATCCATAGGATTTACATATAATTAGAGGAAGAAAAATGACAATATTGAATCACACCCTCGGTTTCCCTCGCGTTGGCCTGCGTCGCGAGCTGAAAAAAGCGCAAGAGAGTTATTGGGCCGGGAACACCACGCGTGAAGAACTGCTGGCAGTAGGGCGTGAACTGCGTGCTCGTCACTGGGATCAACAAAAGCAAGCGGGTATCGACCTGCTGCCGGTGGGCGATTTTGCCTGGTACGATCATGTCCTGACCACCAGCCTGCTGCTGGGTAACGTTCCGGCGCGTCACCAGAACAAAGATGGTTCGGTAGATATCGACACCCTGTTCCGTATTGGTCGTGGACGTGCACCGACTGGCGAACCTGCGGCGGCAGCGGAAATGACCAAATGGTTTAACACCAACTATCACTACATGGTGCCGGAGTTCGTTAAAGGCCAGCAGTTCAAACTGACCTGGACGCAGCTGCTGGAGGAAGTGGACGAGGCGCTGGCGCTGGGCCACAAGGTCAAGCCCGTGCTGCTGGGGCCGGTTACCTACCTGTGGCTGGGTAAAGTGAAAGGTGAACAGTTTGATCGCCTGAGCCTGCTGAGCGACATTCTGCCGGTTTATCAGCAAGTGCTGGCAGAACTGGCAAAACGTGGCATTGAGTGGGTACAGATCGACGAACCCGCACTGGTACTGGAACTGCCGCAGGCGTGGCTGGACGCCTATAAACCCGCTTACGACGCGCTCCAGGGCCAGGTGAAACTGCTGCTGACTACCTATTTTGAAGGCGTAACGCCAAATCTCGACACCATTACTGCGCTGCCTGTTCAGGGTCTGCATGTCGATCTCGTACATGGTAAAGATGACGTTGCTGAACTGCACAAGCGTCTGCCTTCTGACTGGCTGCTGTCTGCGGGTCTTATCAATGGTCGTAACGTCTGGCGCGCCGATCTTACCGAGAAATATGCGCAAATTAAGGACATTGTCGGCAAACGCGATTTGTGGGTGGCATCTTCCTGCTCATTGCTGCACTGCCCTATCGACCTGAGCGTGGAAACGCGTCTTGATGCAGAAGTGAAAAGCTGGTTTGCCTTCGCCCTGCAAAAATGCCATGAACTGGCATTGCTGCGCGATGCGCTGAACAGTGGTGACACGGCAGCTCTGGCAGAGTGGAGCGCTCCGATTCAGGCGCGTCGTCACTCTACTCGTGTACATAATCCGGCAGTAGAAAAGCGTCTGGCGGCGATCACCGCCCAGGACAGTCAGCGTGCGAATGTCTATGAAGTGCGTGCTGAAGCCCAGCGTGCGCGTTTTAAACTGCCCGCGTGGCCGACCACCACGATTGGCTCTTTCCCGCAAACCACAGAAATCCGTACCCTGCGTCTGGATTTCAAAAAGGGTAATCTCGACGCCAACAACTATCGTACGGGCATTGCAGAACATATCAAGCAGGCCATTGTTGAGCAGGAACGTCTGGGTCTGGATGTGCTGGTGCATGGTGAGGCCGAGCGTAATGACATGGTGGAATACTTTGGCGAGCACCTCGACGGGTTTGTCTTTACGCAAAACGGTTGGGTACAGAGTTACGGTTCCCGCTGCGTGAAGCCACCGATTGTCATTGGTGACGTTAGGCGCCCGGCACCGATTACTGTGGAGTGGGCGAAGTATGCGCAATCGCTGACTGATAAACCGGTGAAAGGGATGCTGACTGGCCCGGTGACCATTCTCTGCTGGTCGTTCCCGCGTGAAGATGTCAGCCGTGAAACCATCGCCAAACAAATTGCGCTGGCGCTGCGTGATGAAGTGGCCGATCTGGAAGCCGCTGGAATTGGCATCATCCAGATTGATGAACCGGCGCTACGCGAAGGTTTACCGCTGCGTCGCAGCGACTGGGATGCCTATCTCCAGTGGGGCGTGGAGGCTTTCCGTATCAACGCTGCCGTAGCGAAAGATGACACGCAAATCCACACTCACATGTGTTACTGCGAGTTCAACGACATCATGGATTCGATTGCGGCGCTGGATGCTGACGTCATCACAATCGAAACCTCGCGTTCCGACATGGAGTTGCTGGAGTCGTTTGAAGAGTTTGATTATCCGAATGAAATCGGTCCTGGCGTCTATGACATTCACTCGCCAAACGTACCGAGCGTGGAATGGATTGAGTCCCTGCTGAAGAAAGCGGCACAACGCATTCCGGCAGAGCGTCTGTGGGTCAACCCGGACTGTGGTCTGAAAACGCGCGGCTGGCCAGAAACCCGCGCGGCACTGGCGAACATGGTGCAGGCGGCGCAGAATTTGCGTCGGGGGTGATGAGTATTAACGAGTCACTGTAAATTGCAGTACGATGAAAGAGGCGAAACTGCCTGATACCAGGCCTACATAATTTATTCAATTTATTGAATTTTCAAGATTTAGTTGGCCAGATAAGGCGTTCACGCCGCATCCGGCATGAACAACACGCACTTTGCCAATAATCTGATGGCTTCCATCACCGGAAGCCATTTTGCTATCTGCGGCCGTTCAGACACAGAAATAACCGAATCATTTTTTTCGCAAAATATAATCCTGAGCGATTTGTTCAGTAATCAACGCTACGTTATTTATTCTCACTTTTCACGAGATTGTATCCCTTTTCAGTAACGTGGTAGTGAGGCATAGACTTATGTCCGCTATCCTCAATAATAACCAAACCCTCGTTAGCTAATTTGTTAACAATGTTAATAACATTACCGAATCCTGGAATTTGCCTTATAGATAGTGTGCGATCGAGATTCATCCAGTTCCAGTTTATATCTTTCTCAGCCATAACTTTCAGTACGTTAATTTCAGTTTCAGTTATCATAGTCAAGTGCATCCTGGTGGTATAAGTCATTAAGTTCTCCCTTAAGTTTATAATCTTCTAGAGTAGCAGTATGCGTATGATTCCAGAGTGCATAGCCTGCGTCACCATCAGGTTGTCCTGTTTCCCAACCAAGATTACAGTAACGCTGATATTCCCGACATTCATGAGTATAGAAGTTAAGATCTACTTGTTCTGGGGGGATTTTTCCTTTCTCAATGTCTTTCAGTCTATTGATCATCACTTCATTTACAGGGTCATGACCAAATCTGGCTATGTGTTTTTCAACAATAGCGATACCTTCCCTGTTGATTGTTACGCCATCTGTCGTCAGATTTTCTATTGGACCACCGGCAAGGTCGGGATTAAATGGTCTTCCTGATACTGCTCCTCTGGCTCCGAAATGCTCAAGTGATTCCAAATCAGGGAGTCTCATTCTCCCCAGAACTGCTCCAGCAACTATTGAAGCACCAGCGATGAGTAACCCTTTGTTATCCATAACTTGATCGTAACCAGCAGGTGCATCTCCCCCCAACTTGTTTGCTGTTTCCCTGAATCCTTCGATATTCCCATTGTATATGCCGCCAGCAGCAAGCAGTCTGCCAACAGCTTTACTATTGAGTGTTTTGAGGCCATTATCATCTTTAGTTTTTGGCCGTGGTATAAACAGACGATTGTAGTTATCGGGAAATGCCAAATAACTAAATTCAGTATTAGCAATCAGATGCCTGGAGAGTATATATTCATAACTGACAGTGATGGTTTCTGTATCCAGATTGTTCTCCGTAAACAGGTGATTGATTGCTGATAAGAGCGCGCCGCGGAGTTGAATGTTGTAATATTTCTCCCATCGACCAAATCTATTGATCCGATAGAAGTCAAACTCCATGAACAACTGCTCGTTATTGTTAATAGCGTTAATAAGTAACGGGGAGCTTTTGTCAATCAACTTACAGAAACTAAGGCCATGCAAATGTGACCCTTTTCCTGTATTCGTAATACTATTAGAGAGCGAGAACGCGAAGATTTCATCTTCATGACCAATCTGCCAGCGATTACCTATTGATGTGCTCGTTCCACAACGAGAGGAAATACATCCGTGTTGTTCTCCGGTTATGGTCAGGTAAATAATATCACTCATCCTTGAAAAACCTTTTGTTAATTCTTTTGTGAAAGAAAAATAGTATTGTTATTTTTTATCTTTATTTACGCCTAATAGGGATGAACTAAAATGTGAAAAACAAAATGTTTCACTTTAATATCTTTTTATCAGGAAGGTCTGAGATAATTTATAATTAATGTGAATATGTTGATAATAATTAATGTTTGTTTGAGAATGGGAGTTGATGGTAAATCTTTAAGGTATCTGCCAGTGAAGAGACTCATTTATGACTATGACTTGCCGACTTTCTTAAGGTCAAATAGCGGAGTCGTGCTCTCCAATCAATTCATACTGATTATTTTTTGGGGGACAGAGATGGCAGCAAAACGCATTCGTTCACTCACCATCTCAAATATAGACTAAGAGGAAACTAATTCCGTTTCCCACCATACCGCTTAAACCACTCCAGCATTCGCTGCCAGCCATCTTTCGCAGATTCGGCATGATAGCTCGGGCGATAATCGGCGTTGAATGCATGCCCGGCATCCGGGTAGACGATAATCTCTGCTTTCGCATTAGCAGCCCGCAGCGCCTGGCGCATGGTTTCAACGCTCTCCTGCGGAATGCTGTTATCCTGACCACCATATAAGCCGAGAACCGGCGCGTTAAGATCGGTTGCGATATCAACAGGTTGTTTCGGTGAATTCAGCGACTTATCGCCTGTCAGTTTGCCGTACCATGCCACCGCCGCTTTCAGTTGCGGGTTATGCGCAGCATACAGCCAGGTGATGCGCCCACCCCAGCAAAATCCGGTGATCATTAAGCGATGAACATCGCCGCCGTTGCGTGACGCCCAACTGGCGACATGATCGAGATCGGCCAGCACCTGCGAGTCAGGCACTTTTGCTACCAGACCGCTAAGCAGCGTAGGGATATCGGCAAAATCATTCGGATCGCCTTCGCGGAAGTAAAGTTCAGGTGCGATAGCCAGATACCCCTCCAGTGCCAGACGGCGACAAATATCGCGGATATGTTCATGCACGCCAAAAATTTCCTGCACTACAATGACCACTGGTAGTAGGCCATCGCTCTGCTTTGGTCTGGCATGGTAAGCAGGCATGTTATCCCCTTGTGAAGGGATAGAGGTGATGCCTGCTACAATCGCGTCATCCGGGGTCTGAACGATGGTCGAAGCGAGAGGTGATGTAGCAGGTGCAAATCCAGATTGTTGTGTTGTTGCCATGGTATTCTCCGTACCCTTATAAAAATGTTGCGCAATGTTAACTATAGTCAGCATGCAACAAATCACATTGCCTGAATCGGCTCATCTTTTATGCAGTCATGCAGAATGAAGAGTGATTTATGTGATTCGCATCACTCTTGCTGGGTAAATTTATGCAACGCATTTGCATCAAGGTGATGAGTGTCACGAAAAAATGTTAAACCCTTCGGTAAAGTGTCTTTTTGCTTCTTCTGACTAAACCGATTCACAGAGGAGTTGTTTATGTCCAAGTCTGATGTTTTTCATCTCGGCCTCACTAAAAACGATTTACAAGGGGCTACGCTTGCCATCGTTCCTGGCGACCCGGATCGCGTGGAAAAAATTGCAACGCTGATGGAAAAGCCAGTTAAGCTGGCATCTCACCGCGAATTCACCACCTGGCGTGCTGAGCTGGATGGTAAACCTATCATTGTTTGTTCTACTGGTATCGGTGGTCCTTCCACCTCTATTGCTGTTGAAGAGCTGGCACAGCTGGGTATCCGTACTTTCCTGCGTATTGGTACTACGGGCGCAATTCAGCCGCATATCAATGTCGGCGATGTGCTGGTGACCACTGCGTCTGTTCGTCTGGATGGCGCGAGCCTGCACTTCGCTCCGCTGGAGTTCCCGGCTGTGGCTGATTTCGAATGTACGACCGCGCTGGTTGAAGCGGCGAAGTCAATTGGTGCAACCACTCACGTTGGCGTGACGGCTTCTTCCGACACCTTCTACCCAGGCCAGGAACGCTACGACACTTACTCTGGTCGTGTTGTGCGCCACTTTAAAGGTTCGATGGAAGAGTGGCAGGCGATGGGCGTAATGAACTATGAAATGGAATCTGCAACCCTGCTGACCATGTGTGCAAGCCAGGGCCTGCGTGCGGGTATGGTGGCGGGCGTTATCGTCAATCGTACCCAGCAAGAGATCCCGAATGCTGAGACGATGAAACAAACCGAAAGCCATGCGGTGAAAATCGTGGTGGAAGCGGCGCGTCGTCTGCTGAAATAAAAAAACGCTCCCTGGCTTAGGGGAGCATTCCGATTGTTGTTAACGTGTGCTTTGTTCATGCCGGATGCGGCGTGATCGCCTTATCCGGCCTACAAAAGCATGCAAATTCAATATATTGCATTTCTGTGGTAGGCCTGATAAGCGCAGCGCATCAGGCAATTTAGCGTTTGTCATCAGTCTCATACTCCCCAACGTCGGGGAGCGATATCAATTACTGACGCCGTAAGCGCATAATTTTGCGTATTATTGGCGTCAGTAGCGTAAAGGCTGCCAGTGTCAGCAATGCCAGGGTTATCGGTCGGGTATACAGAAAGTCGAGTGACCCACCAGAAAGCGACAGCGCACGGCGAAAATTACTTTCTGCCATCGGGCCCATAATCAATGCCAGCACTACGGGTGACGCCGGATACCCCCCTTTTTGCATGAAATAGCCCACCACGCCTGCAATCAGCATAATGCCAACATCAAACAGGCTATTGTTCAACGCATAAGTCCCGACCACACAAAGTGCGAGGATCATCGGTGTGAGAATATTGCCGGGAATTTTCACCACGTTACCGATGACTTTCAAAGAGAGCAGTCCAAGAACTAGCAGCATGAAGTAACAAAAGATCATGCCGACAAACAGCGTATAAACCATATCGCCGTGGTCGGTAAACATCAGTGGGCCTGGCTGCATCCCTTGTAACGTTAACGCGCCCAGCATGATGGCAGTTACCGCATCGCCTGGGATCCCCAGCGTCAGCATAGGTAACAATGCGCCACCGGTGCAGCCATTCGCGCCTGCCTCACAGGAGGCCACCGCCTTAATCTCACCCTTACCAAAGTTTTCAGGCGTCTTACTGAAACGACGAGTTTCGTTATAGGCAACAAAAGCTGCAATATCTGCCCCCGCACCGGGGATCATGCCAATAAAAACCCCTAATCCTGATGAGCGCAAAATGGTTAATGCGATGCGGCGTAGTGTTTGCCAGGGCAGTAACAGACTGCCGATAGCCACCTTCGCCCCCTGACGAATTTGCTGGTTTTGCTCCATAGAGCGGAATGCTTCTGAAGCAGCAAACAGACCAATCATCACCGGGATAAATGGCACATTCATCAGTTCCACAAACCCGCCCGTAAAGCGTGGAAAACCGCCCATCGGATCGAGGCCTATCGTTGCGATCAGTAATCCGCCAACCCCGGCAATCAGCCCTTTAATCAGTGACTCACCGGAAATACTGGCAATAATACTTAGCCCGAAGGTTGCCAGGGCGAAGGACTCCGAGGCACTAAATTTCAGCGCCCAACTCGCAAGTACCGGAGAGAGAAACATCAATACGATAATGCTGAGCGTTCCACCGCTAAAAGAAGAGAACGTGGCGGCACTTAACGCCAGCCCGGCTTTTCCCTGCTTCGTTAACTCATAACCGTCAATGGCGGTGGCAGCGGCGGCAGGTGTACCGGGAATTTTGAGCAAAATTGCGGTGATAGAACCACCATACACACCACCAAAAAAGACACCGCAAATCATCAACAAGCCAGAAACAGGCTCCATGCCGTAGGTGAAAGGCAGCAAAATCGCCACACCCATGGTCGCTGTCAGGCCAGGCAGAGCGCCAATCATAATACCCAGCATCACTCCAAACGTGGCAAACAGCAGCGCCTGAGGATTACTGAGTAATGTCGAAAACCCCTGAGTTAAAAGTTCACTTTCAAACATTGCAGGCCCCTGTTATTCGAAAAATGTGCCGACAGGCAATGGCACCTGTAACGCTTCGACAAACAGCAACCAGAGGATTGCCGTTAACAGCAGCGCAATACCCGGTGTGAGTACCCATCGCCTGTAGCCCATCAACGTCATAATGACGATGAGGAAAACAGGAGTAGTAATGAGATAACCACAGTAGCTCATCGCCACAATATAAAACGCGGTTACCGCAATTCCTGTTGCCGTTTTCCTGAATGCCGGTTTTTCCTGTGCGTTGGCGCAAGGGACTGGTTTTGCCAGCAAAAGATCGCGTATCACCAGTAAGACAGCGAGCACAATCAGAGCGCAGGCATAGAAAGTAGGGAAGGCACTTGCACCGGGATCCGTTTCAATGGCAGTTGCTGGAAAATCAGCGGCATTAATTATCACCGCGCCAGCAACCACACAAAGTAACAGCGCCACCACCACAGTGGATGAAAGGCGCTTGCGGTGCGGTACGGCGAGTTGAGCAACAGACTGTTTTGTGTTCATCGACCGTACCTCGGGATTATTTTTTCAGGCCCAGGCGAGTCAGCAGCTCGTCAAAGTACTTTTCCTGCTCGTTGATTTGGGTCTGGAAGCTGGCACCATCAAGCCATGCATAGTTGAGATTCAACTTTTGCAGTGCATCCTGGAATGCAGGCTCTTCAGCCGTCTCTTTTGCGGCCTTAGCCAGAACATCCACCACATCCTGCGGCGTTTTTTGCGACACAATCAGGCCGCGCCAGGTGCCGATGGAGAGATCAACGCCTTTCTCTTTTAACGTCGGGACGTCAGGCATGGTTTTCATACGTTCATCCGCCATCACTACCAGTGTCTTCAGCTTGCCGCCTTTCACATGATTGATAACTTCACCTGGGCTTACGGAAACCGCTTCAATATGCCCGCCTAACAGGCCTGTAATGGCAGGGGCTGCGCCGTCATACGGGACATGAGAAAACTTCGCGCCCGTTTTGTCTTCCAGTGCAGCTGCCGCCAGATGCCAGATTGCTCCGGTGCCTGAGTTACCAATGCGTACTTTTCCGGGATTCGCTTTGGCGTAAGTCATAAATTCTTCATAGCTATTCCACGGTGCATCGGCACGGACGGTGATAGCCGCAGGATCCGCATTCAGACGGGCAATGGGTTTAAAGTCGCTGGTTTTAAAACGCACCATTCCGAGACTGGGAAGGGTGGTCAGTTCAACCGTGCCTAAACCCATTTTGTAACCGTTAGGACGGGCAGCGGCGATTTCACTCAGGCCGATAGCGCCGCCACCGCCAGGTTTATTGATAACCCCGATGCTGACGGGCAAATGGTTTTTGGCGGCATCAGCAAAGGCACGGGCAACCAGATCCGTACCGCCTCCGGCCGCGTAGGGTACGACTAACTCGATCTGTTTGGTTGGCCAGGAGGCCGCCTGCACAGGCGCAGTGCTGAGGGCAGCGCCGGCAAGAAGTACCATTGCAGCCATTTTTTTCGGTAAGGTAAGATGTTTTATCATTGCTTTTATATCCTTATTTATCAGTTAGTTGCTATTTAAATTGTTCCATGCGTTCATAAACAGTACTGCATTTTCATAGACTTGCTCTGGCGTCATGCCGGGGCGATATAGCGCAGAACCGAGGCCAAAGCCGTTTGCGCCGTGGCTCAGATAACGCGCTATTGTGTCTGGAGTGATACCGCCAACCGGTAACATCGGAACGGATTGTGGAATAACCGCACGCCAGGCTTTGGTGACTTCAGGCGTAATTTGTTCAGCCGGGAACAGCTTGATGGCATTGGCGCCATGTTCAATGGCAGCAAAAGCTTCGGTGGGCGTAGCGACGCCAGGCGCACAATACATACCCAGCGCACGGGCACGACGGATCACCGCAGTATCGCAATGCGGCATCACGATAATCTGGCCTCCAGCCTCTTTAACCGCGACGACTTGCTCCACCGAAAGCACAGTTCCGGCTCCGACCAGGCAGTCCTTAGGCAGGGCGTCGCGCAGTAAACTGATACTTTGCAACGGCTCCGGCGAGTTCATGGGAATCTCAATCAGGCGAAATCCAGCGGCATACAGCTTTTCACCGATGGCGACAATTTCATCCGGTTTTACGCCGCGTAAAATGGCGACTAACCCGGTTTTTTGCAAAAGCGTATTAAATGGCATGAGTACATTCCCTGGCGTTGGTGGAGAGTAGCCCGGCAGCGTGGGCGATTCGCCATAACCCCTGTTCAGTGGCATTAGGAATGGCGTGTAGCTGTCTGTCGGGAAAAACGTGGCTGAATGCTTGTGAATAGCGGCTGTTCAGAGTGGCGCTACCGATTAAGGCGATCGGTGTTGTGGCGGGTAAATCACGTAGCAAACTGGATGCCAGACCGCATAATTCATGGCCTATCAGTAATCCTGAAAGGTAATCCCCCTGCGAGGACGGCGTAAGATTACTGGTCAGCAGGCGCGAACGGGTCGAAAACAGCGTCGATAATAATCCGGTCTGATGATGCTCTTGTGCTGATTTCAGCCCATGGGTGAAGGCATCCCAGTGCGGTTCATCTCCCGAACGCATGGTGGCACCGAGAATCGAATGGCGGGATAAAACATCAAATAACTCGCCTGTCATAAAGGTTCGGAAATCGGTAATGGTGTTGTTTTCAACTACCGCCCATTTCGCATGTGTGCCAGGTAAGCCAATCAGCACAGGCATACCCTGGCGGATCGCGTTTTGCAGGGCCGGTTCCATCGAGATAGCACCGAAGATTTGTGTCTCTTCACCACGCATCACTTCGGGCATTTCACCTTCTTTAATCACGCCAGGAATGATGTGCAGCATTGTCTGCTGCTGGTGGATAACAGGCGTCAACTGCTTTGCCAGACCCTCAAGAGTGACCGGGCAAGGTAAATAAGCTGCGGGTTTCCATCCTTGCGCACTGCCGATCATGCCGCAAGCCAGAACCGGGCATGGGGATTGTGCCAGCCAGTCGCCGCAGACACGTAAAAACGTATCGTGGAAAGCGTCCTCACGTGTTGCTGCCTGGGAGGGTAATTTCATGATCCCCCACGGGAATTCACGTTTTTCTTGTGGATTTGGTGAGTCGCCAAAACGCCATGCCCGAAGCGATGACGTTCCCCAGTCCAGGGCAATAAATGAGGTGTTTCCCGACATTAGCCGTTTCCTTTAGTCATGGTTTATTTATTTTTGCGGACATGCTTACCCCAGCCCAGTTCAGCGGATATCTCTTCTGCACAGGATTTGACGTAAGGTGCCAGTTCTTCCAGACGCGCCAGCGACATATATGTGGTGGTGCTGGCGACAGAAATGGCCGCCACAATTTCATTCCGGGCGTTGTAAACCGGGGCTGCAACGCAACGGATAGTGGGCTCGTTCTCTTCCAGATCAAAAGCAAAACCACTGGCGGCATAACGGCGCATGTTTTGTATAAATGCGCCCAGTTTTGTTTCATCACCACAAGTCAAAAATAGCGTGCGCCACTCTTCTTCTGTTCGGTTGAGGATCAAAGCCTTACCGATTCCCGTAATCGCCAGAGGCATGCGATGCCCAGGACGTGAGCGCATCTCCAGCCCGCGCTGACTGTTGATCTTCTCCAGATACAGCACTTCGTCGCCTTCAACGATCCCCAGATGCACAGTGTCCAGGGTGTAACGGGCAAGGCGTTGCAAAACGGGCAGCGCAACTTCGTACAGCGAGGTGCTTTCCAGCGCTCTGGCACCGAATTCGATCAGTTTGGCGCCCAGTTGGTAGCCCTGCGTTGGGACGTGGCGCAGGTAGCGTTGTTCCACCAGAACGGTGACTAAACGATGGGTTGTGCTCCGGGTCGTGCCGGTGAACTCGCCGATACTTTTCAGGTCATGGCAGCCGTTATAAACAGCATTAAGAACCGCCAGCCCGCGTAATAACGTTTGTGCGCCAGCGGTGGTTGAAGAGGTATCTGCCATACGTTTCTCCTGATGATATTGCTGAAGTGTTCCACATAATGACGTGGGGAAAAGGTGATATATCCCACAATATAAACTACGTCTCATATTGTGGGATAAAATAATAAAAATTAAGGATCGTTTTGCGTAGCGCCTCGCAGGAAACTTCTTTCAAACTGGACGTTTGTACAGCACAATTCTATTTTGTGCGGGTAAGTAATGAGGCTGGAGGCGTTGTGGATATCTCAATCATGGTTTACGCAGTTATTGCGTTGGTGAGCGTGGCGATTGGCTGGCTGATTGCCAGTTATCAGCATGCGCAGCAAAAAGCCGAGCAATTCGCTGAACGTGAAGAGATGGTCGCGGAGTTAAGTGCGGCAAAACAACAAATTACCCAAAGCGAACATTGGCGTGCTGAGTGCGAGTTACTCAATAATGAAGTGCGCAGTCTGCAAAGCATTAACACCTCGCTGGAGGCGGATCTGCGTGAGGTCACCACGCGAATGGAGGCCGTACAGCAACATGCTGACGATAAAATTCGCCAAATGATCAACAGCGAACAGCGCCTCAGTGAGCAGTTTGAAAACCTCGCCAACCGTATTTTCGAGCACAGCAATCGCCGGGTTGATGAGCAAAACCGTCAGAGTCTGAACAGCCTGTTGTCGCCACTACGTGAACAACTGGACGGTTTTCGCCGTCAGGTTCAGGACAGTTTCGGTAAAGAAGCACAAGAACGCCATACCCTGACTCACGAAATACGCAATCTCCAGCAGCTCAACGCGCAAATGGCCCAGGAAGCGATCAACCTGACGCGTGCGCTGAAAGGCGACAATAAAACCCAGGGCAACTGGGGCGAGGTAGTATTGACGCGTGTGCTGGAGGCTTCCGGTCTGCGTGAAGGGTATGAATATGAAACCCAGGTCAGCATCGAAAATGACGCCCGCTCGCGGATGCAGCCGGATGTCATCGTGCGGTTGCCGCAGGGAAAAGATGTGGTGATCGACGCCAAAATGACGCTGGTCGCCTATGAACGCTATTTCAACGCAGAAGACGACTACACCCGCGAAAGCTCGCTACAGGAACATATCGCGTCGGTGCGTAACCACATCCGCTTGCTGGGGCGTAAAGATTATCAACAGCTGCCGGGGCTACGAACGCTGGATTACGTGCTGATGTTTATCCCTGTTGAGCCCGCATTTTTACTGGCGCTTGACCGCCAGCCGGAGCTGATCACCGAAGCTTTGAAAAACAATATTATGCTGGTTAGCCCGACTACGCTGCTGGTGGCGCTGCGCACTATCGCCAACCTCTGGCGCTATGAGCATCAAAGCCGCAACGCTCAGAAAATAGCCGATCGTGCCAGCAAGTTGTACGACAAGATGCGTTTGTTTGTTGATGACATGTCAGCGATCGGTCAAAGTCTGGACAAAGCGCAGGATAACTATCGCCAGGCAATGAAAAAACTCTCTTCAGGTCGCGGAAATGTGCTGGCGCAGGCAGAAGCGTTTCGCGGTTTAGGAGTAGAAATTAAACGCGAGATTAATCCGGATTTGGCTGAACAAGCGGTGAGCCAGGATGAAGAGTATCGACTGCGGTCGGTACCGGAGCAGCCGAATGATGAAGCTTATCAACGCGATGATGAATATAATCAGCAGTCGCGCTAGCCCATTGGGGGTAGTTAAGCCGGGTAGAAATCTAGGGCATCGACGCCCAATCTGTTACACTTCTGGAACAATTTTTTGATGAGCAGGCATTGAGATGGTGGATAAGTCACAAGAAACGACGCACTTTGGTTTTCAGACCGTCGCGAAGGAACAAAAAGCGGATATGGTCGCCCACGTTTTCCATTCCGTGGCATCGAAATACGATGTCATGAATGATTTGATGTCTTTTGGCATACATCGTTTGTGGAAACGCTTCACGATTGATTGCAGTGGCGTACGCCGCGGGCAGACCGTGCTGGATCTGGCAGGCGGTACTGGCGACCTGACAGCGAAATTCTCCCGCCTGGTGGGTGAAACTGGCAAAGTGGTCCTTGCTGATATCAATGAATCCATGCTCAAAATGGGCCGCGAGAAGCTGCGTAATATTGGTGTGATTGGCAACGTTGAGTATGTTCAGGCGAACGCTGAGGCGCTGCCGTTCCCGGATAACACCTTTGATTGCATCACCATTTCGTTTGGTCTGCGTAACGTCACTGACAAAGATAAAGCTCTGCGTTCAATGTATCGCGTTCTGAAACCTGGCGGCCGACTGCTGGTGCTTGAGTTCTCGAAGCCGATTATCGAGCCGTTAAGTAAGGCCTATGACGCTTACTCCTTCCATGTGCTGCCGCGTATTGGCTCACTGGTCGCGAACGACGCTGACAGCTACCGTTATCTTGCTGAATCTATCCGCATGCATCCCGATCAGGACACCCTGAAAGCTATGATGCAGGATGCTGGATTCGAAAGTGTCGACTATTACAACCTGACGGCAGGGGTTGTGGCGCTGCATCGTGGTTATAAGTTCTGACAGGAGACCGGAAATGCCTTTTAAACCTTTAGTGACGGCAGGAATTGAAAGTCTGCTCAACACCTTCCTGTATCGTTCACCCGCGCTGAAAACGGCCCGCTCGCGTCTGCTGGGTAAAGTTTTGCGCGTGGAGGTAAAAGGCTTTTCGACGTCATTGATTCTGGTGTTCAGCGAACGCCAGGTCGATGTGCTGGGCGAATGGGCAGGAGATGCTGACTGCACCGTTATCGCCTACGCCAGCGTGTTGCCGAAACTTCGCGATCGCCAGCAGCTTGCTGCGTTAATTCGCAGCGGTGAGCTGGAAGTACAGGGCGATATTCAGGTGGTGCAAAACTTCGTTGCGCTGGCAGATCTGGCAGAGTTCGACCCTGCGGAACTGCTGGCCCCTTATACCGGTGATATCGCCGCTGAAGGTATCAGCAAAGCCCTGCGCGGAGGCGCAAAGTTCCTGCATCACAGCATTAAGCGCCAGCAACGTTATGTGGCAGAAGCCATTACTGAAGAGTGGCGTATGGCACCTGGTCCGCTTGAAGTGGCCTGGTTTGCGGAAGAGACGGCTGCCGTCGAGCGTGCTGTTGATGCCCTGACCAAACGGCTGGAAAAACTGGAGGCTAAATGACGCCAGGTGAAGTACGGCGCCTATATTTCATCATTCGCACTTTTTTAAGCTACGGACTTGATGAACTGATCCCCAAAATGCGTATCACCCTGCCGCTACGGCTATGGCGATACTCATTATTCTGGATGCCAAATCGGCATAAAGACAAACCTTTAGGTGAGCGGCTACGACTGGCCCTGCAAGAACTGGGGCCGGTATGGATCAAGTTCGGGCAAATGTTATCAACCCGCCGCGATCTTTTTCCGCCACATATTGCCGATCAGCTGGCGTTATTGCAGGACAAAGTCGCTCCGTTTGATGGCAAGCTGGCAAAGCAGCAGATTGAAGCTGCAATGGGCGGCTTGCCGGTAGACGCGTGGTTTGACGATTTTGAAATCAAGCCGCTGGCTTCTGCTTCTATCGCCCAGGTTCATACCGCGCGATTGAAATCGAATGGTAAAGAGGTGGTGATTAAAGTCATCCGCCCGGATATTTTGCCGGTCATTAAAGCGGATCTGAAACTTATCTACCGTCTGGCTCGCTGGGTGCCGCGTTTGCTGCCGGATGGTCGCCGTCTGCGCCCAACCGAAGTGGTGCGCGAGTACGAAAAGACATTGATTGATGAACTGAATTTGCTGCGGGAATCTGCCAACGCCATTCAGCTTCGGCGCAATTTTGAAGACAGCCCGATGCTCTACATCCCGGAAGTTTACCCTGACTATTGTAGTGAAGGGATGATGGTGATGGAGCGCATTTACGGCATTCCGGTTTCAGATGTCGCGGCGCTGGAGAAAAACGGCACCAACATGAAGTTGCTGGCAGAACGCGGCGTGCAGGTGTTCTTCACTCAGGTCTTTCGCGACAGTTTTTTCCATGCCGATATGCACCCTGGCAACATCTTCGTAAGCTATGAACACCCGGAAAACCCGAAATATATCGGCATTGATTGCGGGATCGTTGGCTCGCTAAACAAAGAAGATAAACGCTATCTGGCGGAAAACTTTATCGCCTTCTTTAATCGCGACTATCGCAAAGTGGCAGAGCTACACGTCGATTCTGGCTGGGTGCCGCCAGATACCAACGTTGAAGAGTTCGAATTTGCCATTCGTACGGTCTGTGAACCTATCTTTGAGAAACCGCTGGCCGAAATTTCGTTTGGACATGTGCTGTTAAATCTGTTTAATACGGCGCGTCGCTTCAATATGGAAGTGCAGCCGCAACTGGTGTTACTCCAGAAAACCCTGCTCTACGTCGAAGGGGTAGGACGCCAGCTTTATCCGCAGCTCGATTTATGGAAAACGGCGAAGCCTTTCCTTGAATCGTGGATTAAAGATCAGGTCGGTATTCCTGCGCTGGTGAGAGCATTTAAAGAAAAAGCGCCGTTCTGGGTCGAAAAAATGCCAGAACTGCCTGAACTGGTTTACGACAGTTTGCGCCAGGGCAAGTATTTACAGCACAGTGTTGATAAGATTGCCCGCGAGCTTCAGTCAAATCATGTACGTCAGGGACAATCGCGTTATTTTCTCGGAATTGGCGCTACGTTAGTATTAAGTGGCACATTCTTGTTGGTCAGCCGTCCTGAATGGGGGTTGATGCCCGGCTGGTTAATGGCAGGTGGTCTGATCGCCTGGTTTGTCGGTTGGCGCAAAACACGCTGATTTTTTCATCGCTCAAGGCGGGCCGTGTAACGTATAATGCGGCCTTGTTTAATCATCATCTACCACAGAGGAACATGTATGGGTGGTATCAGTATTTGGCAGTTATTGATTATTGCCGTCATCGTTGTACTGCTTTTTGGCACCAAAAAGCTCGGCTCCATCGGTTCCGATCTTGGTGCGTCGATCAAAGGCTTTAAAAAAGCAATGAGCGATGATGAACCAAAGCAGGATAAAACCAGTCAGGATGCTGATTTTACTGCGAAAACTATCGCCGATAAGCAGGCGGATACGAATCAGGAACAGGCTAAAACAGAAGACGCGAAGCGCCACGATAAAGAGCAGGTGTAATCCGTGTTTGATATCGGTTTTAGCGAACTGCTATTGGTGTTCATCATCGGCCTCGTCGTTCTGGGGCCGCAACGACTGCCTGTGGCGGTAAAAACGGTAGCGGGCTGGATTCGCGCGTTGCGTTCACTGGCGACAACGGTGCAGAACGAACTGACCCAGGAGTTAAAACTCCAGGAGTTTCAGGACAGCCTGAAAAAGGTTGAAAAGGCGAGCCTCACTAACCTGACGCCCGAACTGAAAGCGTCGATGGATGAACTACGCCAGGCCGCGGAGTCGATGAAGCGTTCCTACGTTGCAAACGATCCTGAAAAGGCGAGCGATGAAGCGCACACCATCCATAATCCGGTGGTGAAAGATAATGAAGCTGCGCATGAAGGCGTAACGCCTGCCGCTGCACAAACGCAGGCCAGTTCGCCGGAACAGAAGCCAGAAACCACGCCAGAGCCGGTGGTAAAACCTGCTGCGGACGCTGAACCGAAAACCGCTGCACCTTCCCCTTCGTCGAGTGATAAACCGTAAACATGTCTGTAGAAGATACTCAACCGCTTATCACGCATCTGATTGAGCTGCGTAAGCGTCTGCTGAACTGCATTATCGCGGTGATCGTGATATTCCTGTGTCTGGTCTATTTCGCCAATGACATCTATCACCTGGTATCCGCGCCATTGATCAAGCAGTTGCCGCAAGGTTCAACGATGATCGCCACCGACGTGGCCTCACCGTTCTTTACGCCGATCAAGCTGACCTTTATGGTGTCGCTGATTCTGTCAGCGCCGGTGATTCTCTATCAGGTGTGGGCGTTTATCGCCCCAGCGCTGTATAAGCATGAACGTCGCCTGGTGGTGCCGCTGCTGGTTTCCAGCTCTCTGTTGTTTTATATCGGCATGGCGTTCGCCTACTTTGTGGTCTTTCCGCTGGCATTTGGCTTCCTTGCCAATACCGCGCCGGAAGGGGTACAGGTATCCACCGACATCGCCAGCTATTTAAGCTTCGTTATGGCGCTGTTTATGGCGTTTGGTGTCTCCTTTGAAGTGCCGGTGGCAATTGTGCTGCTGTGCTGGATGGGAATTACCTCGCCAGAAGACTTACGCAAAAAACGTCCGTATGTGCTGGTTGGCGCATTTGTTGTCGGGATGCTGCTGACGCCGCCGGATGTCTTCTCGCAAACGCTGCTGGCGATCCCGATGTACTGCCTGTTTGAAATCGGTGTCTTCTTCTCACGCTTTTACGTTGGTAAGGGTCGAAACCGGGAAGAAGAAAACGACGCTGAAGCAGAAAGCGAAAAAACTGAAGAATAAATTCAACCGCCCGTCAGGGCGGTTGTCATATGGAGTACAGGATGTTTGATATCGGCGTTAATTTGACCAGTTCGCAATTTGCGAAAGACCGTGATGATGTTGTAGCACGCGCTTTTGACGCAGGAGTTGATGGGCTGCTCATCACTGGCACTAACCTGCACGAAAGCCAGCAGGCACAAAAACTGGCGCGTCAGTATTCATCCTGTTGGTCAACGGCGGGCGTACATCCTCACGACAGCAGCCAGTGGCAAGCAGCGACCGAAGAAGCGATCTTTGAACTGGCCTCGCAGCCAGAAGTGGTGGCGATTGGTGAGTGTGGCCTCGACTTTAACCGCAACTTTTCTACACCAGAAGAGCAGGAATGTGCTTTTGTTGCCCAGCTACGCATTGCTGCAGAATTAAACATGCCGGTATTTATGCACTGTCGCGATGCCCACGATCGGTTTATAACCTTGCTGGAGCCGTGGCTGGATAAACTGCCTGGTGCAGTTCTTCATTGCTTTACCGGTACACGTGAAGAGATGCAGGCGTGCGCGGCGCGTGGAATTTATATCGGCATTACCGGTTGGGTTTGCGATGAACGACGCGGGCTGGAGCTGCGGGAATTGTTGCCGTTGATTCCGGCGGAGAAATTGCTGATCGAAACTGATGCGCCGTATTTGCTCCCGCGCGATCTCACGCCGAAGCCATCATCCCGGCGCAACGAGCCAGCCCATCTGCCCCATATTTTGCAACGTATTGCGCACTGGCGTGGAGAAGATGCCGCATGGCTGGCTGCCACCACGGATGCCAATGTTAAAACACTGTTTGGGATTGCGTTTTAGAGTTTGCGGAACTCGGTGTTCTTCACACTGTGCTTAATCTCTTTATTAATAAGATTAAGCAATAGCATGGAGCGAGCCTCACCGTCGGGTTCGGTGAAAATGGCCTGAAAACCTTCGAACGCGCCTTCGGTAATAATCACCTTATCACCCGGATAAGGGGTTGCCGGATCGACAATGTCTTTCGGTTTATATACCGATAGCTGATGAATCACCGCCGATGGGACTATCGCTGGCGACGCACCAAAGCGCACAAAGTGGCTGACGCCACGTGTAGCGCTGATAGTCGTGGTATGAATCACTTCTGGATCAAATTCCACAAACAGGTAGTTAGGGAATAACGGTTCACTGACTGCGGTACGTTTACCCCGTACGATTTTTTCCAGGGTGATCATCGGAGCCAGGCAATTAACCGCCTGTCTCTCAAGGTGTTCCTGGGCACGTTGAAGTTGCCCGCGCTTGCAGTACAGTAAATACCAGGATTGCATAATGACTCTTATCCGTTTAATCGGGGCGCAAGGATAGCAAAAGCTTTACGCTAAGTTAATTATATTCCCCGGTTTGCGTTATACCGTCAGAGTTCACGCTAATTTAACAAATTTACAGCATCGCAAAGATGAACGCCGTATAATGGGCGCAGATTAAGAGGCTACAATGGATGCCATGAAATATAACGATTTACGCGACTTCCTGACGCTGCTTGAACAGCAGGGTGAGCTAAAACGTATCACGCTCCCGGTGGATCCGCATCTGGAAATCACTGAAATTGCTGACCGCACTTTGCGTGCCGGTGGGCCTGCGCTGTTATTCGAAAACCCTAAAGGGTACTCAATGCCAGTGCTGTGCAACCTGTTCGGTACGCCGAAGCGCGTGGCGATGGGCATGGGGCAGGAAGATGTTTCGGCGCTGCGTGAAGTGGGTAAATTATTGGCTTTTCTGAAAGAGCCGGAGCCGCCAAAAGGTTTCCGCGACCTGTTTGATAAACTGCCGCAGTTTAAGCAAGTGTTAAACATGCCGACAAAGCGACTGCGTGGTGCGCCCTGTCAACAAAAAATCGTCTCTGGCGATGACGTCGATCTTAACCGCATTCCCATTATGACTTGCTGGCCGGAAGATGCCGCGCCGCTGATTACCTGGGGGCTGACAGTGACGCGCGGCCCGCATAAAGAGCGGCAGAATCTGGGCATTTATCGCCAGCAGCTAATTGGTAAAAACAAACTGATTATGCGCTGGCTGTCGCATCGCGGCGGCGCGCTGGATTATCAGGAGTGGTGTGCGGCGCATCCGGGCGAACGTTTCCCGGTTTCTGTGGCGCTGGGTGCTGATCCCGCCACGATTCTCGGTGCAGTCACCCCCGTTCCGGATACGCTTTCAGAGTATGCGTTTGCCGGATTGCTGCGCGGCACCAAGACCGAAGTGGTGAAGTGTATCTCCAATGACCTTGAAGTGCCCGCCAGTGCGGAGATTGTGCTGGAAGGGTATATCGAACAAGGTGAAACGGCGCCGGAAGGGCCGTATGGCGACCACACCGGTTACTATAACGAAGTCGATAGTTTCCCGGTATTTACTGTGACGCATATTACCCAGCGTGAAGATGCGATTTATCATTCCACCTATACCGGGCGTCCGCCGGATGAACCTGCGGTGCTGGGTGTCGCACTGAACGAAGTGTTTGTGCCGATTCTGCAAAAACAGTTCCCGGAAATTGTCGATTTTTACCTGCCGCCGGAAGGCTGCTCTTATCGCCTGGCGGTAGTGACGATCAAAAAACAGTACGCCGGACACGCGAAGCGCGTCATGATGGGCGTCTGGTCGTTCTTACGCCAGTTTATGTACACTAAATTTGTGATCGTTTGCGATGATGACGTCAACGCACGCGACTGGAACGATGTGATTTGGGCGATTACCACCCGTATGGACCCGGTTCGGGATACTGTTCTGGTAGAAAATACGCCTATTGATTATCTGGATTTTGCCTCGCCTGTCTCCGGGCTGGGTTCAAAAATGGGGCTGGATGCCACGAATAAATGGCCGGGGGAAACCCAGCGTGAATGGGGACGTCCCATCAAAAAAGATCCAGATGTTGTCGCGCATATTGACGCCATCTGGGATGAACTGGCTATTTTTAACAACGGTAAAAGCGCCTGATGCGCGTTTGTTTTGCCCTATTTATCGATCCGACAGAGAAAGCGCATGACAACCTTAAGCTGTAAAGTGACCTCGGTAGAAGCTATCACGGATACCGTATATCGTGTCCGCATCGTGCCAGACGCGGCCTTTTCTTTTCGTGCTGGTCAGTATTTGATGGTGGTGATGGATGAGCGCGATAAACGTCCATTCTCAATGGCTTCGACGCCGGATGAAAAAGAGTTTATCGAGCTGCATATTGGCGCTTCTGAAATCAACCTTTACGCGAAAGCAGTCATGGACCGCATCCTCAAAGATCATCAAATCGTGGTCGATATTCCCCACGGAGAAGCGTGGCTGCGCGATGATGAAGAGCGTCCGATGATTTTGATTGCGGGCGGCACCGGGTTCTCTTATGCCCGCTCGATTTTGCTGACAGCGTTGGCGCGTAACCCAAACCGTGATATCACCATTTACTGGGGCGGGCGTGAAGAGCAGCATCTGTATGATCTCTCCGAGCTTGAGGCGCTTTCGCTTAAGCATCCAGGTTTGCAAGTGGTGCCGGTGGTTGAACAACCGGAAGCGGGCTGGCGTGGGCGTACTGGCACCGTGTTAACGGCGGTATTGCAGGATCATGGTACGTTGGCAGAGCATGATATCTATATTGCCGGACGTTTTGAGATGGCGAAAATTGCCCGTGACCTGTTTTGCAGCGAGCGTAATGCGCGGGAAGATCGCCTGTTTGGCGATGCGTTTGCATTTATCTGAGATATAAAAAACCCGCCCCTGACAGGCGGGAAGAACGGCAACTAAAACTTTATACAGTGATACAGTGGCATTTAGATCTATGTCGCATCCGGCAATCGATGCACGATGCCTGATGCGACGCTGGTGCGTCTTATCAGGCCTACATTGGTGCCGGGTCGGTAGGCCGGATAAGGCGTTTACGCCGCATCCGGCAATCGATGCCTGATGCGGCGCTGGCGCGTCTTATCAGGCCTACATTAGTGCCGGGTCGGTAGACCGGATAAGGCATTCACGCCGCATCCGGCAAGTGTTTAAACCCGCTCAAACACCGTTGCAATACCCTGACCCAGACCGATACACATCGTCGCCAGACCAAACTGAACGTCTTTGCGTTCCATCAGATTCAGCAGCGTGGTGCTGATACGCGCACCGGAACAACCCAGCGGATGACCCAGCGCGATCGCGCCACCGTTGAGGTTGATCTTCTCGTCAATCTGCTCCATTAGCCCCAGATCTTTAATACATGGCAGGATCTGCGCGGCAAAAGCTTCATTCATTTCAAACACGCCGATATCGCTGGCAGAAAGCCCCGCTTTTTTCAGCGCCAGCTTCGAGGCTGGAACCGGGCCGTAACCCATAATCGACGGGTCACAACCAACGACCGCCATCGAACGTACGCGGGCGCGTGGCTTAAGACCTAATTCACGGGCGCGGCTTTCACTCATCACCAGCATGGCTGCAGCGCCATCGGAGAGAGCGGAAGACGTACCCGCCGTTACCGTGCCGCTGACTGGATCGAACGCCGGACGCAGCGTGGCGAGGGCTTCCACGGTGGTTTCCGGCCGAATCACTTCGTCGTAATTAAACTGCTTCAGGACGCCGTCGGCATCGTGACCACCGGTCGGGATGATTTCATTTTTAAATGCGCCCGACTGCGTGGCGGCCCAGGCGCGGGCGTGTGATCGCGCGGCAAAGGCATCCTGCATTTCACGGCTGATACCGTGCATACGCGCCAGCATTTCTGCCGTTAAGCCCATCATGCCCGCCGCTTTGGCGACATTGCGGCTCAGGCCGGGGTGAAAATCGACGCCGTGACTCATCGGCACATGGCCCATATGCTCCACGCCACCGACCAGACATGCCTGTGCATCGCCAGTCATAATCATCCGTGCTGCGTCATGCAGTGCCTGCATGGATGAACCGCACAAGCGATTGACGGTGATCGCTGGGACAGAATGCGGCACTTCTGCCAACAGCGCCGCGTTACGGGCGATGTTAAAACCTTGCTCTAGCGTCTGCTGCACACAACCCCAGTAAATATCATCGAGGGCCGCTGCTTCCAGCGCCGGGTTACGCGCCAGCAGGCTACGCATTAAATGAGCGGAGAGATCTTCCGCACGCACGTGACGAAAAGCACCGCCCTTCGAACGGCCCATCGGGGTACGAATTGCATCGACAATGACAACCTGTTCCATTGTGACTCCTTAAGCCGTTTTCAGGTCGCCAACCGGACGGGCTGGCTCAACCGGGGGATAGTACGGTTCGTTATGACGCGCTTTATTACGCAGACCTTCCGGCACTTCATACAGCGGGCCGAGGTGCTGATATTGCTGTGCCATATCGAGATATTTTGCGCTACCGAGGGTGTCCAGCCAGCGGAACGCACCGCCGTGGAACGGAGGGAAGCCCAGGCCGTAGACCAGTGCCATATCGGCTTCTGCCGGAGTGGCGATAATGCCTTCCTCCAGACAACGCACCACTTCGTTGACCATCGGGATCATCATGCGGGCGATAATCTCTTCTTCGCTGAAATCGCGCTTCGGCTGGCTGACTTCTGCCAGCAGGTCGTCAACGGCGGCATCTTCTTCTTTCTTCGGCTTACCTTTGCTGTCTTCTTTATAACGCCAGAAACCGAGGCCGTTCTTCTGACCAAAACGGTTGGCATCAAACAGTGCGTCGATGGCATCGCGATAATCTTTCTGCATCCGCTGCGGGAAACCTGCTGCCATCACTGCCTGGGCGTGATGCGCGGTATCAATGCCCACGACATCCAGCAGGTATGCCGGACCCATCGGCCAGCCAAACTGTTTTTCCATCACTTTGTCGATCTTGCGAAAATCCGCGCCGTCGCGCAGCAGCTGGCTGAAACCGGCGAAATAGGGGAACAGCACGCGGTTAACAAAGAAGCCGGGGCAGTCATTAACCACAATTGGCGTTTTACCCATCTTGCTCGCCCATGCGACAACTTTCGCGATGGTTTCGTCGGAGCTTTTCTCACCGCGAATAATTTCCACCAACGGCATCCGGTGCACTGGGTTAAAGAAATGCATCCCGCAGAAGTTTTCCGGGCGTTCCAGCGCGTTGGCCAGTTCGCTGATAGGAATGGTTGAAGTATTGGAAGCCAGCACGGTATCCGGGCGTACTTTCTGCTCGGTTTCTGCCAGCACGGCTTTTTTCACTTTCGGGTTTTCGACAACCGCTTCTACCACAACGTCCACGCGATCAAACCCGGCGTAGTCGAGCGTTGGATGAATCGTGGAGATCACGCCAGCCAGTTTCAGACCGTCGATCTTGCCGCGCTCAAGCTGCTTGTTCAGCAGTTTTGCGGCTTCAGTCATACCGAGGGTTAACGACTTGTCATTGATATCTTTCATGACAACCGGCACGCCTTTCCACGCAGACTGGTAAGCAATGCCGCCGCCCATAATGCCTGCGCCCAGCACAGCGGCCTGTTTTGGGGTTTCAACGTCTTTGGTGAGTTTCTTTGCTTTGCCTTTTACATATTGATCGTTAAGGAAAATGCCGACCAGTGCGCGAGCTTCGTTGGTATGCGCCAGCGGGACAAAACTTTTGTTTTCCAGATTTAATGCTTCTTCACGACCAAAACGGGCAGCCGCTTCAATGGTTTTTACTGCGGTGATGGGTGCGGGGTAATGTTTCCCTGCTGTTTGTGCGACCATTCCTTTAGCGATGGTGAAGCTCATGGTGGCTTCAATCTTGCTCAGTTTTAGCGGTTCCAGCTTCGGCTGACGTTTCGCTTTCCAGTCGAGGTCGCCGTTAATGGCCTGACGTAAAATCGCCTTCGCGCCTTCAACCAGTTTTTCTGCTTTGACTACGCCATCCACCAGACCGATTTTCAGCGCCTGATCCGCGCCGACATCTTTACCGGCGGCAATGATTTCCAGCGCACTATCAGCACCGAGCATACGTGGCATACGTACAGAACCGCCAAAGCCCGGCATAATGCCCAGTTTGGTTTCCGGCAGACCGATGCGCAGATCCGGCGTCGCCAGACGATAATCGGTCGCCAGCACGCATTCGCAGCCACCGCCCAGCGCATAGCCGTTGACGGCAGCAATGGTCGGCACCGGCAGATCTTCCAGGCGATTAAACACGCTATTGGCAAAGTGCAGCCACTGACTTAACTGTTCTTCAGGAACGAGGAACAGGGACAAAAATTCGGTGATATCAGCACCGACGATAAAGGCTGCTTTGTTCGAACGCAGCAGCAGCCCTTTTAGATCTGATTGCTGTTCCAGCACGCCGATGGCCTCGCCGAGGCTGGCGACGGTCGCAGTGTCGAGTTTATTAACTGAACCTGGGGCATCAAATACCAGTTCGGCAATGCCATCTTCCAGCCAGTCAAGGTACAGGGTGTCGCCTTTGTAAAGCATGTCAGTCTCCTGAATCCGCAAGGTGATCTGGTCGTACCAGATGCATCGAAGTGTGTATTTTGTGTTAAAAATATGCAAATAAAAGATTAAAGAAATGCCGATCTGATCACGCTCGGCAGAAATCACGCTCTGAATGAACGATGTGCTAAGATGCGGAGACTTAAGGTCAAAAAAACAGAAGGGTAAAAAATGGAATCACTGGCCTCGCTCTATAAAAATCATATAGCTACCTTACAGGAACGGACTCGCGATGCGCTGGCGCGCTTCAAACTGGATGCGTTACTTATTCACTCCGGCGAACTGTTCAACGTTTTTCTCGACGATCATCCCTATCCTTTTAAAGTGAACCCGCAATTCAAAGCGTGGGTGCCGGTAACCCAGGTGCCAAACTGCTGGTTGCTGGTAGATGGCGTGAACAAGCCGAAACTGTGGTTTTATCTGCCGGTTGATTACTGGCACAACGTCGAACCACTGCCGACCTCCTTCTGGACTGAGGATGTGGAAGTAATTGCGCTGCCGAAAGCCGATGGCATTGGTAGCCTGTTGCCAGCTGCGCGCGGCAATATCGGTTATATCGGTCCGGTGCCGGAACGTGCGCTGCAACTGGGTATTGAGGCCAGCAATATCAACCCGAAAGGGGTGATCGACTACCTGCATTACTACCGCTCCTTCAAAACCGAGTACGAACTGGCCTGTATGCGTGAAGCGCAGAAAATGGCGGTCAACGGTCATCGCGCGGCAGAAGAAGCGTTCCGTTCTGGCATGAGCGAGTTCGATATCAACATTGCCTATCTGACCGCGACCGGTCATCGTGATACCGACGTACCTTATAGCAACATTGTGGCGCTTAACGAACACGCTGCGGTGTTGCATTACACCAAACTGGACCACCAGGCACCGGAAGAGATGCGCAGCTTCCTGCTGGATGCCGGGGCCGAATATAACGGCTATGCGGCTGACCTGACTCGTACCTGGTCGGCAAAAAGCGACAACGACTATGCACAGCTGGTGAAAGACGTAAATGATGAACAACTGGCGCTGATCGCTACCATGAAAGCAGGCGTCAGCTATGTGGATTACCACATCCAGTTCCATCAGCGCATCGCCAAACTGCTGCGTAAGCATCAAATCATCACCGATATGAGTGAAGAGGCGATGGTCGAAAATGATCTTACCGGACCGTTTATGCCGCACGGTATCGGCCATCCGCTGGGCCTGCAGGTGCATGACGTGGCCGGTTTTATGCAGGATGATAGCGGTACGCACCTCGCGGCACCGGCAAAATATCCGTACCTGCGCTGCACCCGTATTCTTCAGCCGGGTATGGTGTTAACCATCGAACCGGGTATCTACTTCATCGAATCACTGCTGGCGCCGTGGCGTGAAGGGCAGTTCAGTAAACACTTTAACTGGCAGAAAATTGAAGCACTGAAACCGTTCGGCGGCATTCGTATCGAAGACAACGTGGTGATCCACGAAAACAACGTGGAAAACATGACCCGGGATCTGAAACTGGCGTGATGGAAAGCTGGTTAATTCCTGCGGCACCGGTCACGGTCGTTGAAGAGATCAAAAAGAGCCGCTTCATAACGATGTTGGCTCATACCGATGGCGTTGAGGCGGCGAAAGCGTTTGTTGAATCGGTGCGGGCAGAACACCCCGATGCCCGCCACCATTGCGTGGCGTGGGTGGCGGGTGCGCCGGATGATTCACAACAGTTGGGTTTCTCTGATGACGGGGAACCGGCGGGAACGGCAGGTAAACCGATGCTCGCCCAACTTATGGGCAGCGGCGTCGGGGAAATTACCGCCGTGGTGGTGCGCTACTACGGCGGCATATTGCTGGGCACCGGTGGGTTAGTGAAAGCGTATGGCGGCGGCGTGAATCAGGCACTGCGCCAGCTAACGACCCAACGCAAGACGCCATTAACCGAATATACTTTGCAATGTGAATATAGTCAGTTAACCGGCATTGAAGCGTTGCTGGGGCAGTGTGGCGGCAAAATTATCAACAGTGATTATCAGGCATTCGTTCTGCTGCGGGTGGCGCTTCCGGCGGCGAAAGTGGCTGAATTTTCCGCAAAGCTGGCGGATTTTAGCCGTGGTTCATTGCAATTGTTAGCGATTGAAGAATAATCCCCACTTCGTTTTGCAGAACTAAGGAAGCGGCAGAGATGCATTTTCGCGCCATTACCCGAATCGTTGGACTACTGGTCATCTTATTTTCAGGGACCATGATTATCCCTGGGCTGGTAGCACTCATCTACCGGGATGGAGCGGGCCGCGCTTTTACCCAGACCTTTTTTGTCGCCCTCGCCATTGGCTCTATGCTGTGGTGGCCGAACCGCAAAGAGAAGGGCGAACTGAAATCCCGTGAAGGGTTTCTGATAGTGGTGCTGTTCTGGACCGTGTTGGGTAGCGTCGGTGCGCTCCCTTTTATCTTTTCGGAAAGCCCAAACCTCACGATTACCGATGCGTTTTTTGAATCTTTCTCCGGTCTGACTACCACGGGGGCCACTACGCTGGTGGGGCTGGATACACTTCCTCACGCAATCCTCTTTTATCGCCAGATGCTGCAATGGTTTGGCGGGATGGGGATCATCGTGTTGGCGGTTGCGATACTGCCTATCCTCGGCGTGGGGGGGATGCAGCTCTATCGCGCGGAAATGCCCGGCCCGCTGAAAGATAACAAAATGCGCCCGCGAATTGCGGAAACGGCGAAAACCCTGTGGTTGATTTATGTCTTGCTGACCGTCGCCTGTGCGCTGGCGTTGTGGTTTGCCGGAATGGATGCCTTTGATGCCATCGGCCATAGCTTTGCGACTATCGCTATTGGCGGCTTCTCGACACATGATGCCAGTATCGGTTATTTCGACAGCCCGACTATTAACACCATCATTGCTATCTTCCTGCTGATCTCCGGCTGTAACTACGGTCTGCACTTTTCACTGTTAAGTGGGCGTAGTCTGAAGGTTTATTGGCGCGATCCGGAATTTCGCATGTTTATCGGCGTACAGTTTACGCTGGTGGTTATTTGTACCCTCGTGCTGTGGTTTCATAATGTCTACAGTTCGGCGCTGATGACAATTAACCAGGCGTTTTTTCAGGTGGTGTCGATGGCGACGACCGCCGGATTTACGACAGATAGCATTGCCCGCTGGCCGCTCTTTTTGCCGGTACTGCTTTTATGTTCAGCATTTATTGGCGGTTGCGCCGGGTCTACGGGCGGTGGCCTGAAAGTGATCCGCATTCTGCTGCTGTTTAAGCAGGGGAACCGTGAGCTGAAACGACTGGTGCACCCGAACGCCGTGTATAGCATTAAGCTGGGGAATCGCGCACTGCCGGAACGTATCCTCGAAGCCGTTTGGGGATTTTTCTCCGCCTATGCATTGGTGTTTATTGTCAGTATGCTGGCGATTATCGCCACGGGGGTGGATGACTTTTCTGCCTTTGCCTCGGTTGTTGCGACATTGAATAACCTGGGACCAGGGCTTGGCGTGGTTGCTGATAACTTTACCAGTATGAACCCGGTGGCTAAATGGATCCTGATTGCCAATATGCTGTTTGGTCGTCTCGAGGTCTTTACATTACTGGTGCTCTTTACCCCGACTTTCTGGCGTGAATGATGGAGTAATACGTGAAAACATTAATTCTTTTCTCAACAAGGGACGGACAAACGCGCGAGATTGCCGCCTACCTGGCTTCGGAACTGAAAGAATTGGGGATCCAGGCAGATGTCGCTAATGTGCATCGCATTGAAGAACCCCAGTGGGAAAACTACGATCGCGTGGTCATTGGCGCTTCTATTCGCTACGGTCACTACCACTCTGCGTTCCAGGAATTTGTCAAAAAGCATGCGACGCGGCTGAATTCGATGCCGAGCGCCTTTTACTCCGTAAACCTGGTGGCGCGTAAACCGGAGAAGCGTACTCCACAGACCAATAGCTACGCGCGGAAGTTTCTGATGAGTTCACAATGGCGTCCCGATCGCTGCGCGGTCATTGCCGGGGCGCTGCGTTATCCACGTTACCGCTGGTACGACCGCTTTATGATCAAGCTGATTATGAAGATGTCAGGCGGTGAAACGGATACGCGCAAAGAAGTTGTCTATACCGATTGGCAGCAGGTGGCGAATTTCGCCCGAGAAATCGCCCATTTAACCGACAAACCGACGCTGAAACAAGCATAAAGAATAAAAAATGCGCGGTCAGAAAATTATTTTAAATTTCCTCTTGTCAGGCCGGAATAACTCCCTATAATGCGCCACCACTGACACGGAACAACGGC
>NZ_VNXM01000059.1:0-102788 GCF_009820205.1 Escherichia sp. HH26CH | reverse complement strand
GCAGGCAGAGAAAACTGGCCGATTTTCTCTGCACAGGAGGGATAATACAAGGCCTGATAAGCGTAGCGCATCAGGCAATTTTGCGTTTGTAATCAGTCTCGAGCGGGTCAGTTTGCTGGCCCGCTTTTTTATGCGTTATTTTTGCTGAAGTGCTTAATGCCAAATCATCAATGCAATCAGACTGACCACCACCAGACCACACAATGCGCTGGTCAGAATAAACTGCCGACGCACCCGCTCACAGCGGCGAATAAACTCATCATCGTGATGATCGCGATAACGTTGGGCATAGATATACCAAACGAGACGCACCTGTTTGTTGGGTTGGCCATGTGAGGTAAAAAAGCCCCCTCCATCAACATATTGATAGAGCAATGGATCGCAGTTACGCAGTACCACTAACAACGCGCGTAGTGATGAGAAATAGCGCGCCATGTTAACAATGCAAACGACACATAAAGCCCAAAATAATGCGACGGTGCTTATCATACCTCCTCCCCGGCGACCTGCCCGCGGAGTTCCACCCCGGGGCTACCGCTCCCGATACGCTGCCAATCAGTTAACACCAGGTCCTGGAGAAACCGCTTTTGTGGTGACCAACATCCGAGCGGCTCTATAGATAGTGTAGGAGATCAGGTTGTTTTTTTTCCAGAAGGTTAACCACTATCAATATATTCATGCCGAAAATTTGTTTATCTAACGGGTAAGCAAGGCGGATTGACGGATCATCCGGGTCGCTATAAGGTAAGGATGGTCTTAACACTGAATCTTTACGGCTGGGTTAGCCCCGCGCACGTAGTTCGCAGGACGCGGGTGACGTAACGGCACAAGAAACGCTAGCTGGCCAGTCATCGACAACTTTATGGAAGGAGTAACACTATGGCTTATAAACACATTCTCATCGCGGTCGATCTCTCCCCGGAAAGCAAAGTTCTGGTAGAGAAAGCAGTCTCTATGGCTCGCCCCTACAATGCGAAAGTTTCTCTGATCCACGTAGATGTAAACTACTCTGACCTATACACCGGGCTTATTGATGTGAATCTGGGTGATATGCAGAAACGCATCTCTGAAGAGACACATCATGCGCTGACCGAGCTTTCCACTAATGCAGGCTACCCAATCACTGAAACCCTGAGCGGCAGCGGCGATCTGGGCCAGGTTCTGGTCGATGCAATCAAGAAATACGATATGGATCTGGTGGTTTGTGGTCACCACCAGGACTTCTGGAGCAAACTGATGTCTTCCGCACGTCAGCTGATCAACACCGTTCACGTTGATATGCTGATTGTTCCGCTGCGCGACGAAGAAGAATAATCTTCCCTCCACGACGTGTGCCTGAACGCCCGCATATGCGGGCGTTTTGCTTTTTGGCGCGCCTTGTTACCTGATGCAGCGTATACGCCTTATCTGGCCTACGATCTGCGTACGCAATCAAAATCCCCAGCCAATACAACATTTAACACCATCATATTTTCCATCATTAGTGTGATCAGCTGGTTATTTTCTGTTGTAATAGTGTATTAATCTATTCACCGCATCAATATTAAGAATCTCTGACAGATGTAAACTTTTTCGCGCGTTATCCCTTACGCGTTCATACTTTTCAGGATGGTATTGGAAGGTTAATAAATATGAATACAACACCCATGGGGATGCTGCAGCAACCTCGCCCATTTTTCATGATCTTTTTTGTCGAGTTATGGGAGCGATTCGGCTACTACGGCGTGCAGGGCGTACTGGCGGTTTTCTTCGTTAAACAGCTTGGATTCTCGCAAGAGCAGGCTTTTGTCACTTTTGGTGCGTTTGCTGCGCTGGTCTATGGCCTCATTTCCATTGGCGGCTATGTCGGCGACCACCTGCTGGGGACCAAACGCACCATTGTTCTCGGAGCACTTGTGCTGGCGATTGGCTACTTCATGACCGGCATGTCGCTACTTAAGCCTGACCTGATTTTCATCGCCCTGGGGACTATCGCTGTCGGTAACGGCCTGTTTAAAGCTAACCCTGCCAGCTTGCTTTCGAAGTGCTATCCACCGAAAGATCCGCGGCTTGATGGCGCATTCACCCTGTTCTATATGTCGATCAATATCGGCTCGTTGATAGCGTTATCGTTGGCCCCTGTGATCGCTGATAGATTCGGCTATTCAGTCACCTACAACCTGTGCGGTGCGGGATTAATTATCGCATTACTGGTTTACATCGCCTGTCGTGGAATGGTGAAAAACATTGGTTCTGTACCCGACTTCAAGCCGATGAGCTTCAGCAAACTGTTGTACGTATTACTTGGCAGCGTGGTGATGATCTTCGTCTGTGCATGGCTGATGCACAACGTAGAAGTCGCCAATCTGGTGCTGATTGTTCTCTCCATCGTCGTCACCATCATCTTCTTTCGTCAGGCATTCAAGCTGGATAAAACCGGGCGCAATAAAATGTTTGTTGCCTTTGTCCTGATGCTCGAAGCGGTGGTGTTTTACATTCTCTACGCCCAGATGCCAACGTCGCTGAACTTCTTTGCCATCAACAACGTGCATCATGAAATTCTCGGCTTTTCCATCAACCCGGTCAGCTTCCAGGCGCTTAACCCGTTCTGGGTGGTACTCGCCAGCCCAATACTGGCAGGTATCTACACGCATTTGGGTAACAAAGGCAAAGACCTCTCGATGCCGATGAAATTTACTCTCGGTATGTTTATGTGCTCGCTGGGCTTTTTGACGGCTGCCGCTGCGGGAATGTGGTTTGCTGATGCACAAGGGCTGACATCACCATGGTTTATCGTGCTGGTTTACTTATTCCAGAGTTTAGGTGAACTGTTTATTAGTGCCCTTGGCCTGGCGATGATTGCTGCCCTGGTGCCGCAGCATTTGATGGGCTTTATTCTCGGGATGTGGTTTCTGACGCAAGCTGCCGCGTTCTTGCTTGGCGGCTATGTGGCAACATTTACCGCAGTACCAGACAACATTACCGATCCGCTTGAGACGTTGCCCGTCTATACCAGCGTGTTTGGTAAAATTGGCCTGATTACGCTGGGCGTTGCGGTGGTGATGCTGTTGATGGTGCCGTGGCTGAAACGCATGATTGAGACGCCGGAAAGCCATTAATTATTCTTGCAGAACACAGGGTAGCAATAACACTACCCTGCTTTACTTTCACACCGGCGTACCTGCATAAATATCAAAGCGATGCCCTTTGGTAACTACCGCGTTTGGCGTGGCGACATTCGCCAGCGGTGGCGCGTAGTCCGGGCGCTTTACCACCACGCGTTTGGTCGCCAGCAAGCGTGCAGGCTCCAGCAATCCATCAGCGTCGAGATCCGGCCCCACCAGCGACTGGAACACGCGCATCTCTTTTTTCACCAGCGCGCTTTTCTGCTTATGCGGGAACATCGGGTCGAGATAGACCACCTGCGGGCGGGGAGTAATATCGGTTAGCGCCGTCAGGCTGGAGGCGTGGATTAACTGTAAACGCTCCTGCAACCAGCCGCCGATTTCCGCATCCGCATAACCACGCGCCAGGCCGTCGTCGAGCAGCGCGGCAACGACTGGATTACGCTCCAGCATCCGCACACGACAGCCGACCGAAGCCAGCACAAAGGCATCGCGCCCCAGTCCTGCGGTAGCGTCCACCACGTCCGGGAGATAATCGCCTTTAATGCCCACCGCTTTCGCCACCGCCTCACCGCGTCCACCGCCAAATTTGCGACGGTGCGCCATCGCTCCGCCAACAAAATCAACAAAGATGCCACCAAGCTTCGGCTCATCACGCTTGCGCAGTTCCAGATGCTCCGGTGTTAACACCAGCGCCATCAGGTTGTCTTCATCGTGCTCCAGCCCCCAGCGAGCCGCCAGAACAGATAAGGCACCGTCTCCGGTGCCTGTTTCATCAATTAAGCAGATTTTCACTGAATGATCAGCCCTTAATGCCGTAATGCTCCAGCATCGCATCCAGTTGCGGTTCACGACCACGGAAGCGTTTGAACAGATCCATCGGCTCTTCTGAACCGCCACGGCTCAGAATGTTGTCGAGGAACGACTGCCCGGTTTCACGGTTGAAAATACCCTCTTCCTCAAAGCGTGAGAAGGCATCTGCCGCCAGTACGTCAGCCCACAGGTAGCTGTAGTAACCTGCCGCATAACCACCAGCAAAGATGTGGCTAAATGCATGTGGGAAGCGGCCCCAGGACGGAGACGGTACCACGGCAACCAGTTTTTTGATTTCTGCCAGAGTTTCGAGGATTTTCGCCCCCTGCTCCGGACGGAATTCTGCATGTAGACGGAAATCGAACAGGCCGAATTCCAGCTGACGCAGAATAAACAGCGCCGCCTGGTAGTTCTTCGCCGCCAGCATTTTATCCAACAGTTCTTTCGGCAGCGGTTCGCCAGTCTCATAGTGACCGGAGATAAACGCCAGCGCCTCCGGCTCCCAGCACCAGTTTTCCATAAACTGGCTCGGCAGTTCGACCGCATCCCACGGCACCCCGCTGATCCCGGAGACACCGGCGGTTTCAATGCGGGTCAGCATATGATGCAGACCATGACCGAACTCGTGGAACAGCGTGATTACTTCGTCATGCGTAAACAGCGCTGGTTTACCATTCACCGGGCGGTTGAAGTTACATGTCAGGTACGCGACCGGTTTTTGCAGCGAACCGTCGGCTTTACGCATCTGGCCTACGCAGTCATCCATCCACGCCCCGCCACGCTTGTTTTCACGGGCATACAGGTCGAGGTAGAAGCTGCCGCGCAGTTCGTTGTTTTCGTCATACAGTTCGAAGAAACGGACATCCGGATGCCAGACATCAACATCTTTGCGCTCTTTAGCGGTGATGCCGTAAATACGTTTCACCACTTCAAACAAGCCGTTAACCGCTTTGTTTTCCGGGAAGTACGGACGCAGTTGTTCGTCGCTGATGCTGTAGAGGTGCTGTTTCTGTTTTTCGCTGTAGTACGCGATATCCCATGGCTGCAACTCATCGACGTCAAATTCGGCTTTGGCGAAGGCGCGCAGTTGCGCCAGCTCTTTTTCGCCCTGCGGACGTGCGCGTTTTGCCAGATCGGTTAAGAAATCAAGCACCTGCTGCGGGTTCTCCGCCATTTTGGTAGCCAGAGATTTAAAGGCGTAGTTTTCAAAGCCCAGCAGTTGCGCCAGTTCGTGACGCAGAGCGAGGATCTCTTCCATCACCTTGCTATTGTCCCACTTACCGGCGTTCGGGCCTTGATCGGAAGCGCGAGTGCTGTAAGCGCGATACATCTCTTCACGCAAGGCCTGGTTGTCGCAGTAGGTCATTACCGGCAAATAGCTTGGGATATCCAGCGTCAGTAAGTAGCCTTCCAGTTCTTTCGCTTCGGCCTGGGCTTTTGCCGCCGCCAGCGCGCTTTCTGGCATACCCGCCAGTTCCGCTTCGTCGGTAACGAGTTTGGTCCAGCCCATCGTCGCATCAAGGACGTTGTTGCTGTACTGGTTGCCCAGCTCGGAAAGACGGGTAGCAATTTCGCCGTAGCGTTGCTGTTTCTCTTTCGGCAGACCGATGCCAGAGAGTTCAAAATCACGCAGGGCGTTATCAACCGCTTTCTTCTGCGCCGTATTCAGCGTGGCGTAATGATCGCCATCGCGCAGATCGCGGTACGCTTTATACAGCCCTTCATGTTGCCCTACCCAGGTGCTGTATTCCGACAGCAGTGGCAGGGTTTGTTCGTAGGCTTCACGCAGTTCCGGGCTATTTTTCACCGAGTTCAGGTGGCTGACCGGGGAGAAGATACGCCCCAACACATCGTCCACTTCCGCCAGCGGCTGGCAGAGATTTTCCCAGGTGTACGGTGCCCCTTGCGCTACTACGCGCTCCACATTTTCACGGCAGTCATTCAATGCCTTCGTCACGGCTGGAACGACATGTTCCGGGAGAATTTTAGAAAACGGAGGCAATTCAAAGGGAGTCAGTAACGGATTCGTCATTAGCGCAGTCCTGGTTAAAGAGGTTAAGGAAGCGCTCAACAGGCGCTTTACATAATGTGTGTAGCATGGGGTTAAGTGTAGTGAATTTCAATGAGAAACGTTACGCTTTCGCGGCGACGGCCTCTTTTCGGTATACTGTCCTGATAGGCTTTTGTGCGCCCCGAATACGGGCCGATTTTTACTTACCGGAACACCTTTACCCATGCTCAGTTATCGCCACAGCTTTCACGCTGGCAACCACGCCGACGTCCTTAAACATACCGTTCAGAGCCTGATCATCGAGTCACTGAAAGAGAAAGATAAACCGTTTCTCTATCTGGATACCCACGCGGGTGCGGGGCGTTATCAGTTAGGCAGTGAACATGCCGAGCGTACCGGCGAATATCTCGAAGGTATCGCCCGTATCTGGCAGCAGGACGATCTGCCTGCGGAGCTGGAACCGTACATCAGCGTGGTGGAACATTTTAACCGTAGCGGGCAGTTACGTTACTACCCAGGTTCGCCGTTGATTGCTCGCCAGCTACTGCGCGAGCAGGACAGCCTGCAACTGACCGAACTACACCCGAGCGATTACCCGTTGCTGCGTTCTGAATTTCAGAAAGACAGCCGTGCACGCGTGGAAAAAGCCGACGGTTTCCAGCAGCTTAAAGCCAAGCTGCCGCCGGTTTCTCGCCGTGGTTTAATCCTTATCGACCCGCCGTATGAAATGAAAACCGACTATCAGGCGGTGGTCAGCGGCATTAACGAGGGGTATAAACGTTTTGCCACAGGCGTCTACGCGCTGTGGTATCCAGTGGTGCTGCGTCAGCAAATCAAGCGCATGATCCACGATCTGGAAGCGACCGGTATTCGCAAGATTATGCAAATTGAACTGGCGGTATTGCCAGACAGCGATCGCCGTGGCATGACCGCTTCCGGCATGATTGTGATTAACCCGCCGTGGAAGCTGGAACAGCAGATGAATAACGTGTTGCCGTGGTTGCATAGCAAACTGGTTCCGGCTGGCACCGGGCATGCCGCCGTAAGCTGGATCGTGCCAGAGTAATTGCAGCCATTGCTGGCACCTATTACGTCTCGCGCTACAATCGCGGTAATCAACGATAAGGACAATATGTCATGACTAAACACTATGATTACATCGCCATCGGCGGCGGCAGCGGCGGTATCGCCTCCATCAACCGCGCGGCTATGTACGGTCAGAAATGCGCGCTGATTGAAGCCAAAGAACTGGGCGGCACCTGCGTGAATGTTGGCTGCGTGCCGAAAAAAGTGATGTGGCACGCGGCGCAAATCCGTGAAGCGATCCACATGTACGGCCCGGATTATGGCTTTGATACCACCATCAATAAATTCAACTGGGAAACGTTGATCGCCAGCCGTACCGCCTATATCGACCGTATTCATACTTCCTATGAAAACGTGCTCGGTAAAAATAACGTTGATGTAATCAAAGGCTTTGCCCGCTTCGTTGATGCCAAAACGCTGGAGGTAAACGGCGAAACCATCACGGCCGATCATATTCTGATCGCCACCGGTGGTCGTCCGAGCCACCCGGATATTCCAGGCGTGGAATACGGTATTGATTCCGATGGTTTCTTTGCCCTTCCTGCTTTGCCAGAGCGCGTGGCGGTTGTTGGCGCAGGTTACATTGCCGTTGAACTGGCGGGCGTGATTAACGGCCTCGGCGCGAAAACGCATCTGTTTGTTCGTAAACATGCGCCGCTGCGCAACTTCGACCCGATGATCTCTGAAACGCTGGTCGAAGTGATGAACGCCGAAGGTCCGCAGTTGCACACCAACGCCATCCCGAAAGCGGTAGTGAAAAATGCCGATGGCAGCCTGACGCTGGAGCTGGAAGATGGTCGCAGTGAAACGGTGGATTGCCTGATTTGGGCGATTGGTCGCGAGCCTGCCAATGACAACATTAACCTCGAAGCCGCTGGCGTAAAAACCAACGAAAAAGGTTATATCGTCGTCGATAAATATCAAAATACCAGCGTTGAAGGTATTTACGCGGTGGGCGATAACACGGGCGCAGTGGAACTGACACCGGTGGCAGTTGCAGCAGGCCGCCGCCTCTCTGAACGCCTGTTTAATAACAAGCCGGATGAGCATCTGGATTACAGCAACATTCCGACCGTGGTCTTCAGCCATCCGCCGATTGGGACTGTTGGTTTAACGGAACCGCAGGCGCGCGAGCAATACGGCGACGATCAGGTGAAAGTGTATAAATCCTCTTTCACCGCGATGTATACCGCCGTCACCACGCACCGCCAGCCGTGCCGCATGAAACTGGTGTGTGTTGGACCGGAAGAGAAGATTGTCGGTATTCACGGCATTGGCTTTGGTATGGATGAAATGTTGCAGGGCTTCGCAGTGGCGCTGAAGATGGGCGCAACCAAAAAAGACTTCGACAATACCGTCGCCATTCACCCAACGGCGGCAGAAGAGTTCGTTACCATGCGTTAAATGTTAAAGGGCAAAGAGTGGTGTGCTCTTTGCCCTTAGTTACGTTTCCGCTATCAGTTCAGAAGCTGAAGCAGGAAGCGGATCAGTTCCAGCAGCGCAATTAACGCCCCAAGAACGATGATTGCTTTATCAATCACCCGTTTTCTCCATGCGATGGAGTGAGAATGCATCCGCTTACTCATCCACTGCCTGTCACGGCGCATGTCCCATTGTTAGATGACGACTATCTCACTCCGGCCAGAGCATCAGTTAACGGCACCACCCGTACCACTGATCATGTCTTTGAAAGCGTTTATGCGCATTACCAGAGTGAAAATGCCTCAGAGCTAACTGGATAATTATACAGTACTTGCGGGTTATAAAACCAGCATGTCCTTGCAATGGTTTCAGTATGGTATTAGCATTGATGTGTTAGATGATGGCTATCTCACTCCAGCCAGAGCCACCAACTCTGGGCTGAAGAGTAAAAAAACCGACGCGAAGTCGGTTTTTTTACGTCCGGATTCGGACAAGGCTTAGTACGGCGATAATCCGGTGAAAGTATATAAATCCTCTTTCACTGCCATGTATACCGAAGTGCTCCCTCCGCCAGCTGAAGAAATCGCTAACGCTTGCAATGTTAGCCACTGGCTAATAGTATTGAACCGTTAGATGTGGGCATTCTCACTCCGGCCAGAGCCACCAACTCAGGGCTGGAAAGTAAAAAACCGACGCAAAGTCGGTTTTTTTACGTCCTGATTCAGACCTCCTTTCAAATGAATACCCAACTCAAAATTCACACCTATTACTTACTTTTGCACTTACGCATTCGTTAAAACATATATGTTTTTGACTTATCCGCTTCGAAGAGAGACACTAAGTGCAACAATCAGGAGCGCAATATGTCATTTCTGTTACCCATCCAACTCTTCAAAATTCTTGCCGATGAAACCCGTCTGGGCATCGTTTTACTGCTCAGCGAACTGGGTGAGTTATGCGTCTGCGATCTCTGCACTGCCCTCGATCAGTCGCAGCCCAAGATCTCCCGCCATCTGGCATTACTGCGTGAAAGTGGGCTATTGCTGGACCGCAAGCAAGGAAAGTGGGTTCATTACCGTTTATCGCCGCATATTCCAGCATGGGCGGCGAAAATTATTGAGCAGGCCTGGCGATGCGAACAGGAAAAGATTCAGGTGATTGTCCGTAACCTCGCCAGACAAAATTGTTCCGCAGACAGTAAGAATATTTGTAGTTAAAAAATTTATCTAAACACATATGAATATTCGAATGTGTTTTATCCAGGAGGCATGATGTTACTGGCGGGCGCTATCTTTGTCCTGACCATCGTATTGGTTATCTGGCAGCCGAAAGGTTTAGGCATCGGCTGGAGTGCGACACTGGGCGCCGTACTGGCGTTAGTTACTGGCGTGGTCCATCCGGGCGATATTCCGGTGGTGTGGAATATCGTCTGGAACGCGACGGCGGCGTTTATAGCCGTCATTATCATCAGCTTGCTGCTGGATGAGTCCGGCTTTTTTGAATGGGCGGCGCTGCACGTCTCACGCTGGGGCAATGGGCGCGGTCGCTTGCTGTTTACCTGGATTGTCCTGCTCGGTGCTACCGTTGCGGCCCTGTTTGCCAATGATGGCGCGGCGCTTATTTTGACGCCGATTGTCATCGCCATGCTGCTGGCTTTAGGGTTCAGCAAAGGCACTACGCTGGCGTTTGTTATGGCGGCCGGATTCATTGCCGATACCGCCAGCCTGCCGCTTATTGTCTCTAACCTGGTGAATATCGTTTCAGCAGATTTCTTTGGCCTTGGTTTTCGCGAATATGCCTCGGTGATGGTGCCGGTGGATATCGCTGCAATACTGGCTACCCTGGTGATGTTGCATCTCTATTTCCGCAAAGATATTCCGCAGAACTACGACATGGCGCTGCTTAAATCTCCCGTAGAAGCGGTTAAAGATCCTGCCACCTTCAAAACTGGCTGGGTTGTTTTACTGCTTCTGCTGGTGGGATTTTTCGTCCTGGAACCGCTCGGCATTCCGGTAAGCGCCATTGCGGCAGTAGGCGCGCTGATATTATTTGCCGTCGCTAAACGCGGTCATGCGATTAATACGGGTAAAGTGCTGCGCGGTGCCCCCTGGCAGATTGTCATCTTCTCGCTCGGCATGTATCTGGTGGTTTACGGCCTGCGCAATGCCGGACTAACGGAATATCTTTCTGGCGTACTCAACGTGCTGGCGGATCACGGCCTGTGGGCGGCGACGCTCGGCACCGGATTCCTCACCGCCTTCCTCTCTTCTATTATGAACAATATGCCGACGGTACTGGTTGGCGCGTTGTCCATTGATGGCAGCACGGCATCTGGTGTCATCAAAGAAGCGATGGTTTATGCCAACGTGATTGGCTGCGATTTGGGGCCGAAAATTACACCGATTGGTAGCCTGGCAACGCTGCTCTTGCTGCACGTACTTTCGCAGAAGAATATGACTATCAGCTGGGGATATTACTTCCGTACAGGGATTATCATGACCCTGCCGGTGCTGTTTGTGACGCTTACCGCGCTGGCGCTTCGTCTCTCTTTCACATCGTAATGAGATACTGATATGAGCAACATTACTATTTATCACAACCCGGCCTGCGGCACGTCGCGTAATACGCTGGAGATGATCCGCAACAGCGGTACAGAACCGACCATTATCTATTATCTGGAAACACCGCCAACGCGCGATGAGCTGGTCAAACTCATTGCCGATATGGGGATTTCCGTACGCGCGCTGTTGCGTAAAAACGTCGAGCCGTATGAGGAACTGGGCCTTGCAGAAGATAAATTTACTGACGATCGGTTAATCGACTTTATGCTTCAGCACCCGATTCTGATTAATCGCCCGATTGTGGTGACGCCGCTAGGAACTCGCCTGTGCCGCCCTTCAGAAGTGGTGCTGGAAATTCTGCCAGATGCGCAACAAGGCGCGTTCACCAAGGAAGATGGCGAAAAAGTGGTTGATGAAGCGGGTAAACGCCTGAAATAACTATAGGGGGATATGCCCCCTTATTTGTTCTTCGTGGCTCCTTCGCCATCTGTTTTGCTGTTTACGCAGCACTCCTCACATAAAAATTCAATTATCGCTTCCAGCATTGCGTATTGCGAAACACACATCAGCGTCCGACTCTCACGGTTTTGTTTGACCAACCCTACCGATACCAGTGCTGAAATATGGTGACTGAGTGTAGAGCCGGGTATCCCAAGCTGCTTTTGCAACTCACCGACCGGCAACCCTTGTTCCCCCGCTTTGACCAGATGCTTAAATATGAACAAACGGGTCGGATGACCTAACTCTTTCAGTGCCTTAGCGACCTCTTCCAATTGCATGTGTCACCCCCTCTGTCTGGTTGATATTTCGATAATACCAGAAATATCTTGATCTGAACTTCATTTCGATTATTCTGGAAATATAGTTTTATTCAATGAGGTTACTTATGAGTAGTTGGCTTGCGATGCTGCAAGATGCCGCAGAGATGTTTGTGTTTCTCGCCGTCGAGCTTTCTTTGCTGTTTATGGTGATTAGTGCCGGTGTCAGCCTGATAAGACAAAAGGTGCCAGACCATAAAATCCAGCAGATGATGGGGGCCAGAAAAGGGAGAGGCTATCTCCTGGCTGCTCTGTTGGGAGCCGTTACCCCGTTCTGTAGTTGCTCGACAATACCCATGCTACGTGGATTGTTGTCAGCGAAAGCCGGGTTTGGTCCGACTCTCACTTTTTTATTTGTTTCACCGTTACTTAATCCCATTATCGTCGGGTTAATGTGGGTGACCTTTGGTTGGAAAGTTACCTTGTTGTACGCGATTATCGCCGCCGGCGTCTCCGTACTTGCCAGTATTATCCTGGATTCTCTGAGATTTGAACGTCATATCATTGCCAGTAAAAGCTCATCAGCAAATTGTTGCTCTCCAGCCAAAACTTCGCCGGGGACGACATATACGCCAATAAAAGTGAGTTGCTGTAGTCCAGCGGCTAAAGCCATTGAGAAACCGGTAGTAAACTGTTGCAGTACCAAAGCTGTGGTAAGTATTAATCCCATAAAACTAGCCACCAAAGATGCGTTGCAACAGTTTAAAGATGTACTGCCATATCTTTTGTTAGGGGTATTAATAGGCTCTTTTATTTATGGCTTTATTCCCTCAGCGTGGATTGCCGCTCATGCAGGGGCAGATAATCCCTTCGCCATCCCATTGAGCGCCGTTGTCGGAATCCCGCTGTATATCCGGGCAGAGGCGGTTATCCCTCTGGCATCTGTTCTGATGACAAAAGGAATGGGTCTGGGAGCATTAATGGCATTAATCATCGGCAGTGCCGGCGCAAGTCTGACGGAAGTGATATTACTTAAATCAATGTTCAGAATACCGATGATAGTTGCATTCCTGACGGTTATCTTAGGTATGGCTATCTTGATGGGCTATTTGACTCAAATGCTATTTTAAATAGATGCCAGCAGTAAACTATAAGGAGCATTGTGAGTGCCTTATCCTTCTGAGTAGAAAATCATAGATAGGATAATCCTTAAAAATCACAAATAACTTAACTAATGCTTTGAGAATGATGACGGATCCGTCAGTAAGTCATCAATCGACAATCACCACGCAATCATGCTTCTCTGACATTTTATCGGAGAAGCAATGCCTCTTTGTCTCAGTGCTATCCCCCCTTTTAAAGGGCAGATTTCAGTCGCCAATACAACACATTTTTAAATACACTTTAACCTGGTTCATTATTACACATCTAAAACATCACAAAAATATCACTTCACACACTATCGGAGAACATCATAACTTTTTAAAATGAGCGCTTTTTGATAGTTGTTAATGTTTTCCTTTACGATACTATCACTGCCCTTTTTTTATACACAAATATTACCGGGTAGAAATGAAAGGGAAGTTAAAGGTAATTATATCAGGAAGATATGACGCATTGTGTTTATTTCCGCGTAGAAGAAAATCCATTCCTGTTCTAATTCTCCGATTTGCAAAAATTTAGCGAAATAGATGAACAATAAGGAATGTTATGTCAATTGACTTTACCCCAGGTATGATAAATACATATCACGGCGATATTTATAACCGCACAACAGATACCGACAATATTAAAACACCAAACACACCGATGTGGCCTTGTGATAATCAGGAAGAACAGCAACCCATTAATTTTTCATTGTCTGAAGAAGGATATAACGCTGAACAATTTGATTTAGCGCAACAACAACTCCAACAAATTAATGCGTGCCACACGAACACCACATATACAAATGCAGACTACTCAAAAGTTGTGGCTCAACTTGTAAAACTTATTAATAACATTGAAACGATAAGTTCGACACCACTTACGCAACAGACACAATCAATACTTAATCAGATTAATAACATTAGATACGAAAAGAACAAAAGTGCTGAATGTCGAATCATTGTTGTCGCTAATCCTAAACCCGACAAGGCAATCATAACTAAAATTAGCGTAGAAGAGGGAATACCCATAACATTCAGTGTCCAAACCATGTTTTCAGATACTAATTTTATTGCTGAACAACGAGCTGACTTACCAACTAATATAAAAGATATTCAAAGCCTGTATCAAAAAATGACGAAGTTATATATTGAGCACAGTGAAAATAAAAACAGAATGAAAGTCTTTGCCGGAACCAACTTTATTGATTTCAATATGACAGGACAGAACCTGTCCGGGTTCGTTCTAACCTTGTCAAGGTTTTATTTCGAAGATCTACTTAATATAAATTTCACTGACGCAAATTTATGTGACACTATTTTTTCACATAAGGAACACCCTACCCATAAATTATATAAAGATGAACAATATCTTGACAAACAAATTGAAGGTTTATTTTCAACATTATTAACCATTAATGACAACTTTTTACGAGCAAAAGCTGAAGTTGCTTCGACGATAATTAAGTTTTTAGAGGCCAGGATAACCAATCTTTCATACAACGACATATTAAAATATCAGCAAGAATTCCAAAAACAATGTTATAAGCAAGTTAAAGCCTTTACGACACTCTCCCGATACAATAAAATTCAAACATGGGCACAAATGTCTGAATATCAATTCGAAATATTTCAACACGATACGTTTCATCCTAAAAAAATGTCATACGCACCTTATTTAAAGAGATCGCTACCTGATGAAAAAACTATAAATTATGGGGTGGAAATAGAAATATCAACTGGCAAAAGAATTCGCTTATCAAATCATTACCAGAATATAATCCCATAATATTGAACATTAGCGCTTTATAAGCATTGAATAAAAATAGATTTTATGTACCTTTAAAAAAAGGCTATTTTATGGGGCGATGGATACTCATGTCACGCCCCAAAATTAACAGAATTAAACTAAACAGAATGGATATAAACATCAGACAGGTTTACGTTACTATCAGGCATATCGCCTCAGAATCAGATGAAAACTATAAAGAAATATCTATTATGGTTTTAATATTTGTTGATAAGGATAGTAACATGAACATGACAAAAGGTGCACTCATCCTCAGCCTTTCATTTTTGCTTGCCGCATGTAGTTCAATTCCGCAAAATATCAAAGGCAATAACCAACCTGATATTCAAAAAAGTTTTGTTGCTGTTCATAACCAGCCGGGGTTATATGTTGGTCAACAAGCGCGCTTTGGCGGGAAGGTTATCAACGTTATCAATGGCAAAACGGATACGTTGTTAGAAATCGCTGTATTACCGTTGGATAGCTATGCGAAGCCTGATATTGAAGCCAACTATCAGGGCCGACTGCTCGCCAGACAAAGCGGCTTCCTTGATCCAGTGAACTATCGTAATCACTTTGTTACCATCCTCGGTACCATTCAGGGTGAACAACCTGGCTTTATCAATAAAGTCCCGTATAACTTCCTGGAAGTGAATATGCAGGGCATCCAGGTGTGGCATTTGAGAGAAGTGGTTAATACCACCTATAACCTGTGGGATTACGGCTATGGTGCATTCTGGCCGGAACCGGGCTGGGGCGCGCCTTACTACACCAATGCGGTGAGTCAAGTAACACCTGAGCTGGTCAAATAACACCACCGAGAGATGCAGATGCTTTCTCAGCATCTGCATCATGCATTGCATCAAATTAATACACAGCCAGCTAACTATTATTATAAGCCCTGTCCTGTTAATTACCTTTGGCAAACTGATTATAAAGTTAATGTCCGCACCAGGAGTCGGTTATGTTTCTTATAATTACCAGGGATACGATGTTCTTCACTGCGATGAAAAACATTCTGAGCAAAGGTAATGTCGTTCATATACAGAACGAAGAAGAGATCGACGTAATGTTGCATCAGCATGCCTTCGTCATTATTGATACATTAATGAATAATGTATTTCATTCTAATTTGCTCACTCAGATTGAACGATTAAAACCTGTCCATGTGATTATTTTCTCTCCCTTTAATATTAAACGCTGCCTGGGGAAAGTACCGGTGACCTTTGTTCCGCGAACTATCACCATCATCGACTTTGTCGCACTCATCAATGGCAGTTACTGCTCTGTGCCTGAAGCGGATGTGTCCCTTTCGCGCAAGCAGCATCAGGTTCTAAGCTGTATTGCGAATCAAATGACAACGGAAGATATTCTGGAGAAACTGAAAATATCGCTAAAAACGTTCTACTGCCATAAACACAATATCATGATGATCCTCAATCTTAAGCGGATCAATGAGTTGGTACGCCATCAGCATATTGATTATCTGGTGTGAATTTCCAGTAGGGTGGCGAGTGTGATTTCGCTACCACACAGATTAGCTAATTGAAACGCCTTTCACCCCTGCCATACCTTTTAATAATCGCAACAGATCTTCTATCGACGTCGTGGCATGAAGCTGGATATCAATGGCGACCACTTCATGATCTTCATTTTCCTGCAACGAAACTAAATCCGTTTTTATTTTTTGCTGCTTAAACCAGTCGAGCATTGATACCGTATTACCGTTCACTAATGTCAGCTGTAAATGGTAATTTTTATTCATCAGGCGGAAGGTTAATTGATGGAAGACTTCCAGCACCAGCAAGGTCATTACTGAACCATAAATGCCCAGCTCATACATACCGCTGCCAATCACCATACCAATAGCCGCAGTCACCCAGATATCGGCTGCCGTCGTCAGACCCACAATATTTTGGTTACGAACGAGAATGTTACCTGCACCGATAAACCCGACGCCCGTCACCACCTGAGCAGCAATACGGCTGGGGTCCAGTCCGACGTGATCTAAAGACAGCACGTCAGCAAAACCATATTTCGAAACAATCATAAACAGGGCGCTTCCCATGCCAATTAATACATGTGTGCGTAACCCTGCTCCTTTGCCGCGCATTTGCCTTTCCATGCCAATAGCGCCACAGGCAATTGCTGCGAGTATAAGACGTATAATAAATTCTGCTGTCATATAAAAATGCAAAAAGGAGCAGCAAGATGGCTCAACTTGCTACTCCTTTTTACTTGTGCCCCATTAATTCGGCAAGTCATTAGATGCTTGATTTTTGAAAGTATACAAATTTTTCTGCGGATTTTTTTTGCAGTATTCGATCACTTTAGGAATTTGAGTAAGATCGGTTTCATTTAAAGTAACAGTATCACCACCTTTATAAACTGTTTCTTCATGCAGCATCCACCACGCAACCGGTGTCATTGCTTTTGGATTCAGATCAATAAATTCCTGGCAAGTCATATCTTTAGCGGATTCATTGGCTGCCAGCGCAGATTGTGCGTTCACCAGTGACAAAGCCGCTACAGCGCCCATAAAAATAAACGCTTTACGGAGAGTTGAAATATTCATTTTGTAACCCATTCAATATAGAGATTAAATATGAACAGAAGGAATAGCTGCTTTTGAAGAAGGTATTCCTACCTGTTCAATATGCAAGGAAGTACGATGTAACGTATTCCCGGAATTACATATCTTTCTTAACTTTGTCCCATTCGCTTTTAACTTTATCTTTAAAGTTGGCTTGTTTATCCTGAGTACAAGCCTGAACGATCGCTGGGGTTACGGTTGCAATACCCTGAACATCTAAAACCGCATCTTCTGGTTTATCTTTATTGTTCAGTGCTTCAGCAAAACCAACTGCAGTTGGCTGGAAGGATTCGTCCACAGCCAGAAAATCTTCACAGGTCCAGGTGTTGACCGGTTTTTTGTTATCAGCTGCTTTTTGTGCATCCGCTGCATTGCTCACCACTGGCAGAAGAAGCAGACCACCAAGAATAACGCCTAATACTTTTTTCATCGTAATATCCTCAACTATAAAGTGAAAGAGCCGTCACGAATTAATTTCGACACTGAGGTTATAACCTGGTTTTCTGTATATGTCATGTTGATGGAAAATATCAAAATCAGATATTTTTATTTCAATACAATGAGTTACAGATGCATCAGATACTGTAATTAGGAAATTTTTATTAAATCGACTGCATTCTTAGACGCGTTTTTGGCATAGATTGATAGCAGGGGATTTTCTTCTTAATTTTATAGGGTGGTTATATGTTATATATAGATAAGGCAACAATTTTGAAGTTTGATCTGGAGATGCTTAAAAAGCACCGTAGAGCAATCCAGTTTATTGCCGTGCTGCTGTTTATCGTCGGGTTGCTGTGTATCAGTTTCCCGTTCGTCTCTGGCGACATTTTAAGCACAGTAGTGGGTGCATTATTAATCTGCTCAGGTATTGCGCTTATTGTCGGGTTATTCAGCAACCGCAGTCATAATTTCTGGCCTGTATTATCCGGTTTCCTCGTCGCAATCGCCTATTTATTGATCGGCTATTTCTTCATCCGCGCACCGGAGCTGGGCATTTTTGCCATTGCGGCATTTATTGCCGGTTTGTTCTGTGTGGCAGGAGTTATTCGTCTGATGAGTTGGTATCGTCAGCGTTCAATGAAAGGCAGTTGGCTACAGCTCGTTATTGGTGTGCTGGATATCGTCATTGCCTGGATATTCCTTGGCGCAACGCCGATGGTTTCTGTAACGCTGGTTTCCACACTGGTGGGTATTGAACTGATATTTAGCGCCGCTAGCCTGTTCAGCTTCGCCAGTTTGTTTGTTAAAAAGCAATAATTATCCCTATTGCCACCTGGATCATAGTCACTTGATGTGACTATGATCCAATTAATACTCTCTCCGCTACACAGCATTTTAGATCAATTGCGCGCTATCATTGAAATAATTACCTGCTGATGAGTATTTCAACCTACTGAATTTTATCTGATTTTTTTCATTGCATGGCAAATTAGCCATTTCAAACATTATCATGGCTGATATTTTCCGTAGTCAGGTTTAATGTTTTAAAAGTGCTGTGGGAAAGTGAACAAAGAGTTCCGTAAACGTTGATGCTATGGGCGGTTAAATAAGTAATCCGGGTTCATTTTTTTGCAACTGGCGTTGATTACATTGCATAAATATCCGTGTCTCCAGACGCTATATAAAAACCTGAAGACATGAATGAGTTATTTACTCAGGTAATTTCAATGCGTTAAAAGAAAGCTGGCAATCCAATTGCCAGCTTAAGTCGAAACAAGGAGACTCGATATTTAAATCGGATTACATTTTAACTTTAGTAATATTCTTCAGAGATCACAAACTGGTTATTGATAACTTATTCTTGGGCAGTAATCCGCAAACGTTAATTTTTTGTTTGCAGTTTACAATCTGATAACAACCAGGAATTTTACTTAGGATCAATATATGGAGTGCGTGATGGATAAATCTGAAGTATTGATTAGTGTTAATAGACGTATTAGTTCACGAAGGGCAAGGTTCTTATAGGCGTTTACTATATTGAACAACGATTCGGACAGGGATGTAAATAATGAAAAGGATGACATGTTCGAAACGATAACGGCTAAGGAGCAAGTTATGATTTTTCTCATGACGAAAGATTCTTTTCTTTTACAGGGCTTTTGGCAGTTGAAAGATAATCACGAAATGATAAAAATCAATTCCCTGTTAGAGATCAAAAAAGTAGGTAATAAACCCTTCAAGGTTATCATTGATACCTATCACAACCATATCCTTGATGAAGAAGCGATTAAATTTCTGGAGAAATTAGACGCCGAGAGAATTATTGTTTTGGCACCTTATCACATCAGTAAACTAAAAGCTAAAGCGCCTATTTATTTTGTCAGCCGCAAAGAAAGTATCAAAAATCTTCTTGAGATTACTTATGGTAAACACTTGCCCCATAAGAATTCACAATTATGTTTTTCACATAATCAGTTCAAAATTATGCAGCTGATTCTGAAAAACAAAAACGAAAGCAATATCACGTCAACGCTCAATATTTCGCAACAAACATTAAAGATTCAGAAATTCAACATTATGTACAAGCTGAAACTAAGACGTATGAGCGACATCGTCACCCTGGGTATCACATCTTATTTTTAGTCAGGACATAATTAACTGAAAATGATGGCAGGCATGAAGAGGGATGCAGATGCTGATTTCATTATCCCCGGTGATGACTAAAGGAGAGGCGAAAACGACTTTATTCCCCTGGTATGTGTATCCACCAGTAGAACCCTTCGTTGCCCGAATGCTGGCAGGAACTGTTGGCAGAACGGCAACATTTTTTTTGTCGTTGACCTCACCATGTCGATCACTGTGCTTGCATCCCATCTTACTGGCTGACAACCCCACTATGCCGCTGGTCTGTAAATCCCTCATACCTCTCCTCGCGCGCAATTTAAAGAACCGTTATATCTCAAGAATTTTCAGGGACTAAAATGAACAGAAGAAGAAAACTGTTAATACCGTTGTTATTCTGCGGCGCGATGCTCACCGCCTGCGATGACAAATCGACGGAAAACGCCGCCGCCATGACGCCTGAGGTCGGTGTCGTCACACTCTCCCCCGGTTCGGTCAATGTGTTGAGCGAATTGCCCGGTAGAACCGTTCCTTATGAAGTTGCCGAGATACGCCCCCAGGTGGGCGGTATTATCATTAAACGCAACTTTATCGAAGGCGATAAAGTGAACCAGGGCGATTCGCTGTATCAGATTGATCCTGCGCCTTTACAGGCCGATCTAAACTCCGCCAAAGGCTCGTTGGCGAAAGCACTCTCAACCGCCAGCAATGCCCGCATCACCTTCAACCGCCAGGCATCATTGCTGAAGACCAACTACGTTAGCCGTCAGGATTACGACACCGCGCGCACCCAGCTGAATGAAGCAGAAGCCAATGTCACCGTCGCCAAAGCGGCTGTTGAACAGGCGACTATCAACCTGCAATACGCAAATGTCACCTCGCCGATTACGGGCGTCAGCGGGAAATCGTCGGTGACCGTCGGCGCACTCGTTACCGCTAATCAGGCAGATTCGCTGGTTACCGTACAACGTCTGGACCCGATTTATGTCGATCTCACGCAGTCGGTGCAGGATTTTTTGCGCATGAAAGAAGAGGTCGCCAGTGGACAAATCAAACAGGTTCAGGGCAGTACGCCAGTACAGCTCAATCTGGAAAATGGTAAACGTTACGGCCAGACCGGCACGCTGAAATTCTCCGACCCGACGGTGGATGAAACCACGGGCTCCGTGACGTTACGGGCGATTTTCCCCAACCCAAATGGTGACTTGCTGCCTGGCATGTATGTCACGGCATTAGTGGATGAAGGTAGCCGCCAGAATGTATTACTGGTGCCGCAGGAAGGCGTCACCCACAACGCCCAGGGTAAAGCAACGGTGCTCATTCTGGATAAAGACAATGTCGTGCAGCTACGCGAAATTGAAGCCAGCAAAGCCATCGGCGACCAGTGGGTTGTCACTTCTGGTTTGCAGGCTGGCGATCGGGTGATCGTTTCCGGTTTGCAACGTATTCATCCGGGTATCAAAGCACGTGCAATTTCCTCCAGCCAGGAAAACGCCAGCACCGAATCGAAACAATAACGTTGCAGGCTTAAGGGGACTTTCATGGCTAACTATTTTATTGATCGCCCGGTTTTTGCCTGGGTACTTGCCATTATTATGATGCTTGCAGGTGGTCTGGCGATCATGAACTTACCGGTTGCGCAATATCCGCAGATTGCGCCACCAACCATTACCGTCAGCGCAACCTATCCGGGTGCCGATGCGCAAACGGTAGAAGACTCGGTCACTCAGGTGATTGAGCAAAATATGAATGGGCTTGATGGCCTGATGTACATGTCTTCAACCAGCGATGCGGCGGGTAATGCCTCTATTACTCTGACCTTTGAGACGGGGACATCGCCTGATATCGCGCAGGTTCAGGTGCAAAATAAACTGCAACTCGCTATGCCTTCATTACCTGAAGCGGTGCAGCAGCAGGGTATTAGCGTCGATAAGTCGAGCAGTAATATCCTGATGGTAGCGGCGTTCATTTCTGATAACGGCAGTCTCAACCAGTACGATATCGCGGACTATGTAGCGTCTAATATCAAAGACCCGCTAAGCCGTACCGCGGGCGTTGGTAGCGTACAACTCTTTGGTTCCGAGTACGCCATGCGTATCTGGCTGGACCCGCAAAAACTCAATAAATATAACCTGGTACCTTCCGATGTTATTTCCCAGATTAAGGTGCAAAACAACCAGATTTCCGGTGGTCAACTGGGTGGCATGCCACAGGCGGCAGACCAGCAACTGAACGCCTCGATCATTGTGCAGACGCGTCTGCAAACGCCGGAAGAATTTGGCAAAATCCTGTTGAAAGTTCAGCAAGATGGTTCGCAAGTACTGCTGCGTGATGTCGCCCGCGTCGAACTTGGGGCGGAAGATTATTCCACCGTGGCGCGCTATAACGGCAAACCTGCTGCCGGGATCGCCATCAAACTGGCTACCGGAGCAAACGCCCTGGATACCTCGCGAGCGGTGAAAGAGGAGCTGAACCGTTTATCGGCTTATTTCCCCACAAGCCTGAAGACGGTTTATCCTTACGACACGACGCCGTTTATCGAAATTTCTATTCAGGAAGTTTTCAAAACACTGGTTGAGGCTATCATCCTCGTCTTCCTGGTCATGTATCTGTTTTTGCAGAATTTCCGTGCCACAATCATCCCGACGATTGCCGTACCGGTGGTTATTCTCGGGACGTTTGCGATCTTGTCGGCGGTCGGTTTCACCATCAACACGTTAACTATGTTCGGGATGGTGCTGGCGATAGGGTTACTGGTGGATGACGCCATCGTGGTGGTGGAGAACGTCGAGCGTGTCATTGCGGAGGATAAACTGCCGCCGAAGGAAGCAACGCATAAATCCATGGGGCAAATCCAACGCGCTCTGGTCGGGATTGCCGTTGTGCTTTCCGCGGTGTTTATGCCAATGGCCTTTATGAGCGGCGCGACCGGGGAAATTTATCGTCAGTTCTCCATCACGCTGATCTCCTCGATGCTGCTTTCAGTATTTGTCGCAATGAGCCTGACCCCTGCCCTGTGCGCCACCATTCTGAAAGCCGCGCCGGAAGGCGGTCACAAACCTAACGCCCTGTTCGCACGCTTCAACACGCTGTTTGAAAAATCGACTCATCACTATACCGATAGCACCCGCTCGCTGTTGCGTTGTACCGGTCGCTACATGGTGGTCTACCTGCTGATTTGCGCCGGGATGGCGGTGCTGTTCCTGCGTACGCCGACCTCTTTCTTACCAGAAGAGGATCAGGGGGTATTTATGACCACCGCGCAGTTACCTTCCGGTGCAACCATGGTTAACACCACGAAAGTGCTGCAACAGGTGACTGATTATTATCTGACAAAAGAGAAAGATAATGTTCAGTCGGTGTTTACCGTTGGCGGCTTTGGCTTCAGTGGCCAGGGGCAAAACAACGGTCTGGCGTTTATCAGCCTCAAGCCGTGGTCTGAACGTGTCGGCGAGGAAAACTCAGTTACCGCGATCATTCAGCGGGCAATGATTGCGCTAAGTAGTATCAATAAAGCCGTCGTCTTCCCGTTCAACTTACCCGCGGTGGCTGAACTGGGTACCGCGTCAGGTTTTGATATGGAACTGCTGGACAACGGTAACCTGGGGCACGAAAAACTGACCCAGGCGCGAAACGAGCTGTTATCACTGGCTGCGCAATCGCCGAACCAGGTTACCGGGGTACGCCCGAACGGCCTGGAAGATACGCCAATGTTCAAAGTTAACGTCAATGCCGCGAAAGCCGAGGCAATGGGCGTGGCGCTGTCCGATATCAACCAGACAATTTCCACCGCCTTCGGCAGCAGCTACGTGAACGACTTCCTCAACCAGGGACGGGTGAAAAAAGTGTATGTCCAGGCAGGCACGCCGTTCCGTATGTTGCCGGATAACATCAACCAGTGGTATGTACGCAACGCCTCTGGCACGATGGCACCGCTTTCTGCCTATTCGTCTACCGAATGGACCTATGGTTCGCCGCGACTGGAACGCTACAACGGTATCCCGTCAATGGAGATTTTAGGAGAAGCGGCGGCCGGGAAAAGTACCGGTGACGCCATGAAATTTATGGCAGACCTGGTCGCTAAACTTCCGGCAGGCGTCGGCTACTCATGGACCGGACTGTCTTATCAGGAAGCGTTATCCTCAAACCAGGCTCCCGCGCTGTATGCCATTTCACTGGTCGTGGTGTTCCTCGCCCTTGCCGCACTTTATGAGAGCTGGTCAATTCCGTTCTCGGTGATGTTGGTTGTACCGTTAGGCGTCGTTGGCGCATTACTGGCCACCGATCTGCGCGGCTTAAGTAATGACGTCTACTTCCAGGTTGGTTTGCTGACTACCATCGGGCTTTCCGCCAAGAACGCCATCCTGATCGTCGAATTTGCCGTTGAGATGATGCAGAAAGAAGGGAAAACGCCGATAGAGGCGATCATCGAAGCGGCGCGAATGCGTTTACGCCCAATCCTGATGACCTCTCTGGCCTTTATTCTCGGCGTGCTGCCGCTGGTAATCAGTCATGGTGCCGGTTCCGGCGCGCAAAACGCGGTAGGTACCGGCGTGATGGGCGGGATGTTTGCCGCAACAGTGCTGGCCATTTACTTCGTTCCAGTCTTTTTCGTTGTAGTGGAACATCTCTTTGCCCGCTTTAAAAAAGCGTAACGTGTAAATGAGAGTAAGGTTGAACGTGAGGGTTCTGCCTTACTCTTTCCTGCTAACCATTCGCCACTCAACAACCAGCTGACCGTCAGGAATACCAGGCTTAGTACACAGCACTGAAAGTAGAAGCCACTCCAGCCATTCGTCATCAATTTGAACAGCACAATACTGACCCACATTCCCGTAATCGTATGAATTGTCAGCTTAATAATCCCAAACATGCCGAGTCTTTTCCTCCTGAAAATACCTATACCGCCTGGCATACTGCGAAAGAGAACTAGCCGGTAGCCCGGCAGAAATCATCAGGAAAGAGTTTCACATGAAGCAGGTGCGAGATCCTGACCAATATTCAAATACGAAATAGGTCAGGAAAAGGTACCCGGCGAATGTTGCGCAAACTGATGTGGCGTTACACCATAATATTGTCGAAATGTGTTTATAAAGTATGACGTACTGCTATACCCACATTTTTCAGCAATAGTATGCAAAGGAATTTGACGTAACTCGAGTAATCGTCTGGCCATCGACATCCTGGAAGCGAGTAATATTTTACTGAAACAGGTATTTTCGTCCTGCAACTTTTTTTTGATTAGACTCTCGCTGGTATACATTCTTTCCGCGATATCGCGCAGATACCAACGTTTAGCGATATCAAAGCTAATAAGGCGTTCAACTTTTCCTGAAACAGTGCTGATACTATTGAAAAGTAAGGGGATTAGTTCTTTCTTATGAGAAAACATAGATAAACAGGAAAGGTAGAGCATATTGCTCAGTATCGGCGAATTTACTCCGGATTCATTGAAACTATCAAAAATCGCCGTCACCAGAGGCATGGGCGGGGACTGGTTAATTAACAAACGGTCTTTGCTATGTAACCCTAAATTGCGCGGTAACTGACGAATATTTTGTAAGTAATGGCAAACTGTCAGCTCATCGATATCCAGTCGTCGTGTATCCGGTGAACAAAACGCAAAATCGTCTGCCAAATTTTTATCCAGCAGTAGAATACTTTCGTTGTGCAACGATATTTTTTGCTGTTCATGATGAATATCCAATGAACGACGAACGAGGATCACCGAGCAGACATGAGTCATGACTATCCCTTATATTTCATTACTGCGATTATTTCAATTTCAGTATACTAATGAAATGATGCCAGACCGCTTCTTCGTGCATAAACTGCCATATTTGGTAGGACCAAAAGTTATCCAAAAAGTAGTTTGACATAACAGTTAATTGATAATAAGAAAATGCAAGAAGAATATATTTTCACACAGCGCATAGCTTATGTTTATAAAAAAATGGCTGATCTTATCTCCAGTAAAAGTTATATTTAACTTACTGAGAGCACAAAGTTTCCCGTGCCAACAGGGAGTGTTATAACGGTTTATTAGTCTGGAGACGGCAGACTATCCTCTTCCCGGTCCCCTATGCCGGGTTTTTTTTATGTCTGGGTAAAAACTATAATCTTATTTCTTCCGCAGAATAGTTAGTACCGTAAAAATTCCCTTGCGCAACAATACTTGCCACCGAGTCACGGTTCGGCAATCCCTGCGCCGATCGCTCCTGATACTCTGTGGGCGTCATCCCATAATAATTTCGAAAAACGTAAATGAAATACGACACGCTGTGATAACCACAGGACACTGCGACTCTTTTAATTGAAAACCCATGTATAACAATAAGTTGTAAAGCACGTTGCATTCTACACTCAGTAAGCAACTGTGAATATGACGTACCTTCTTCGCGCAATTTTTTCTTTAACAGGCTTGAACTCATCAACAGCTCGCTGGCGATTTGGGCTAATGTCCACTCATGGGCGATATTATTATTGATGACCGTACAAACTCGTGTTCGCATGTTCGGTTGCAAAACGTTCAGAAGCAGCGGTATAAACTGCTCGTCCTCCAGGAAAACAGATAACAACGCAAAGATTAATGCTCTTTTACGGAGCATTTCTGCATAGCGCAGATTCTTATTCTGCGATAGTTGCGCAACCTCCTGAAAAACAGGAATATCTCTGGTACAGTGATGAACGAGTAACGAAGGAACTTTTTTATGTGCATGAAGATTTAATGCCTCCTCCTTGAGCATCGGGAGAAATAATGAAAGCGTGTCCCTTGAAACTAATACAAAATTCTCGACACACTTATCCACTTGAATTTGACTTGCATCCGCAAAAACCAGTTCACCGCCATTAAAATAGCGATATTCACCATTAACCATGGTGAGAATATATTTATGTCTTGCGTACGCAATTAGACAATTACCATGTAGTGATTGCATAGTCGGCTTAATATTACATAAACATATTACTGTTTATTAATGTAGCACGCCGCCCTCTTAAGTCAAATTGATTGATAAATAAATTTAAACGAAGCGGGAAAACAGGATGATGATGTGTGATGATAGTCGGGCTGGATAACTGGATTTATAATACAAAAAAAGGCGTTAAAAACGTAGAGGAATTATTAGTAAGCAAATAATCCCTTATTGTGATATTAAACGGTCCTGCCACCCTTAATAACATTCATATAACATATATCTTATCAACACGATGAATAAACAGCCAATATATTATTGCATGAATAAGTAACCGAATGCCCCACCTGTTTTTGAAGGTCGGGGCATTCGGTTTTTACAACATTATGTTATTAGGTGTGTTTAAAGCTGTTCTGCTGGGCTATACCCTGCAGTTTCGGGTGATCGCTGAGGTATTTCAGGGAGGCTTTGTAGTCTTCCAGTAACAGTTCAGCAAAGTCCATTTCGAAGCCACGACGACACATAATGCGCATCACCACGATGTCGGTGGCTTCACCGCCGAGGGTGAAGGCCGGAACCTGCCAGCCGCGCAGACGCAGGCGTTCAGAGAGGTCATACAGGGTGTATCCCGGATCTTCACCATCTTTCAGTTTGAAGCAAACCGCCGGGATGCCTTCATCCGGGCGACCGGTACAGATGAACTCATACGGCCCCAGTTTGGCGATTTCATCTGCCAGATAGGCCGCGACCTGGTAGGAGGCGTTCTGTACTTTGGTATAGCCTTCACGACCGAGGCGCAGAAACTCATAGTATTGTGCAATCACCTGACCCGCCGGACGGGAGAAGTTGATGGCGAAAGTGCCAATCTGACCACCGAGGTAGTCAACGTTGAATACCAGTTCCTGCGGAAGCGCTTCTTCGTCACGCCAGATAACCCAGCCGCAGCCCAGCGGAGCCAGACCGAATTTGTGGCCTGAAGCACTGATCGATTTCACACGAGGCAGGCGGAAGTCCCAGACGATATCCGGGGCGACGAACGGTGCCAGGAAGCCACCGCTGGCGGCGTCGATGTGCATGTCGATGTCGATACCGGTGTCGGCCTGGAATTTATCCAGTGCATCGTGCAGCGGTTGCGGGAATTCATAGTTACCGGTGTAGGTCACGCCGAAAGTCGGCACCACGCCGATGGTGTTTTCGTCGCAGGCTTCAATCATGCGTTTCGGATCCATAAACAACTGACCGGGGCGCATAGGGATTTCACGCAGTTCCACATCCCAGTAACGGGCGAATTTATGCCAGCAGATTTGTACCGGGCCGCACACCAGATTAGGTTTATCCGTTGGCTTGCCTGCGGCTTCCATACGCTTGCGCCAACGCCATTTCATCGCCATCCCGCCGAGCATACAGGCCTCGGAAGAGCCAATGGTGTTGGTGCCAACGGCCTGACCGTTTTTTGGCGCAGGCGCATGCCACAGGTCAGCAACCATGTTTACGCAACGCAGGTCGATAGCTGCAGATTGCGGATATTCTTCTTTGTCGATCCAGTTTTTGTTGATCGACAAATCCATCAATTTATGGACGTTTTCGTCGTCCCAGGTCTGGCAGAAAGTGGCCAGGTTCTGACGAGCGTTGCCATCAAGATATAATTCATCATTGATAATCTGGAATGCGACATCATCGCGCATTTCGTGCAGCGGAAATCGTTTTGACTCCGCGATAGTAGAAATGGCCTTTGCGCCAAAACGTGAATCGAGTAGTTCTGAGCGGAAATCCGTTAACAGCTTCTGGTCCATTTCGAACTCCTTAAATTTATATGAAGGCAATAAAAAAGTAGGATTTATCCGCAATGGAAGCAAGGCATTACAGGCTTAATTTAAATAACAAAATCCTAAGCAGAAAAAGGACTTTTTATAATATAAACATTTAACATGATAATATTAAAAACAGACTTTATTGTCGTAATAAAAATCGCCCAAACATTCCTATTCGGGCGATCAAATTAATTATTGTTTATCCTGCATATACGGCGTATATACCCCGTTCAGACTGTGCAGGAAAGCTACGATATCATCCACATCCTCCTGCGGCAGCTCTTTGCCTACCTGATAGCGCAGCATCAGTTTTACCGCCCCGTCCAGCGTCGGCACGTCACCGCGATGGAAGTACGGTGCCGTTAAAGCAACGTTACGTAAACCGGGTACTTTCTGACGCAATTTATCACGCTCTTCTTTAGTAACATTCATACGACCAATATCCGCCGCCGTAATTTCCCCAAAGTTAAAGTCTTTTTTCAGCCCCAACGGCTCGAAAGAACGTCCGCCGAGAATAATACCACCATGACAAGTTGCACATTTATTATCTTTAAATAATTGATAGCCTTTTTTCTGTTGCACCGTCAGCGCATTCTCATCTCCACGCAACCATTTATCAAATGGGGAATCCGGCGTAATTAATGTTTTCTCAAATTCAGCAATAGCATCAGTAATATTTTCGCCACTGAAACCTTGCGGATAGACTTCGAGGAACTGCGCTTTAAGCTGCGGATCTTTTTCCAGCTTAGCAATAATTTCGTCCCAGGATTTCGACGCCATTTCAATCGGGTTCAACGGCGGTCCACCCGCCTGATCCTGCAATGTTGCCGCACGACCATCCCAGAACTGCTCAACGTTAAATACTGAGTTAAAGACCGTTGGTGCGTTAATCGGCCCAACGGCACCACCAACACCAATCGACGTTTTTCTACCATCAACGCCACCCGCATTTAACGCATGGCAATGTGCACATGAAATGGTGCTATCAGCCGATAAACGGGGATCATGATACAGCGCAAAACCCAACGCCACTTTTTGCGCATCGGTAGGTAGTTTTTGCGGAATAGGCTGCACCGGTTCATTGCGATGCTCCGGAGCAGTATCATTACTGGCGTAATATTCCGCGCGCTGTTTTGCAATCCAGGCAAGTATTTCCGCCCGCTCTTCATCACTCACCTTACCCGCCCAGTGTAGCGCGGTATAACGCGTTGGTGGCATAGTTTCATACTGCATCACCCATTCAATCTTATTCAGATCGCTTTGCGAAACGGGTTTATCTGCCAACAGAGCCGCACGCACGGCCTCGAGGTTAAAAGATTTATATCCAAGCTTAATGTCGTAATCCATCAACTGTTTCGCGCCAGGAATATAATAATAGGCGGGTAATTCTGCCGAAGGCGTATGACAATAGTCGCATCCTTTTTCGCGAAGAAAACCTAAAACCTGATTATTTTCACTGACAGCAGATGCCTGAACATCGGCCTGTTTACTGCGTTTATTATCGTGGTACCACACATAACCAGATAACCCTAAATAGCAAATCGCGACGCCAGCCAGGCCGATCGCGGTAATACGTGAGACCATTTTCATTATTCTTCCCTCACGGTGGTGAGTTATTGTGACCCAGAAAATTTTCCAGAATGCTGCAAACGTCTCTGCGAGACAAAGCCATCATAAAAAACAGGGAAATACGCTTTTTGATAGGAATCAATCAATTACATGAATATAAACTATCAATAAGATAGTCTGTGCCTATTATACAGAGCAGGAATGGCATATCATGATTGCGGCGAGAGCAGGATTGAATGTTCTGAAAATGAAAAACAACACGGAATCCGTATTTTTATAAATTCTATTGATATTAGTGCGTTATATTTTTTGACAAGTTAATAAACGTGATCCACCGCACGCTTTGTCGCCCACCAGGCGGAGCGAATGACTACCCTTAAAGAAAAGCCCGATAATTAGCGACGAATTTCGGAGGTCGGATCCTTATGCTCAATCAGAAAATTCAAAACTCTAATCCAGACGAACTGATGATCGAGGTCGATCTCTGCTATGAACTGGACCCGTATGAATTAAAACTGGATGAGATGATCGAGGCAGAACCAGAACCCGAGATGATTGAAGGGCTGCCCGCCTCTGATGCGCTGACGCCTGCCGATCGCTATCTCGAACTGTTCGAGCATGTTCAGTCGGCGAAAATTTTCCCCGACAGTAAAACCTTTCCCGACTGCGCACCCAAAATGGACCCGCTGGATATTTTAATCCGCTATCGTAAAGTGCGCCGTCATCGTGATTTTGACTTGCGCAAGTTTATTGAAAATCACTTCTGGCTGCCGGAGACCTACTCCAGCGAGTATGTATCGGACCCGCAAAATTCCCTGAAAGAACATATCGACCAGCTGTGGCCGGTGCTTACCCGCGAACCGCAAGATCACATTCCGTGGTCTTCCCTGCTGGCGCTGCCACAGTCTTACATTGTTCCAGGGGGCCGTTTTAGCGAAACCTACTACTGGGATTCCTATTTCACCATGCTGGGGCTGGCGGAAAGTGGTCGGGAAGATTTGCTGAAATGCATGGCCGATAACTTCGCCTGGATGATCGAAAACTATGGTCACATCCCCAACGGCAACCGCACCTATTATTTGAGCCGCTCGCAACCACCGGTTTTTGCGCTGATGGTGGAGTTGTTTGAAGAAGATGGTGTACGCGGCGCGCGCCGCTATCTCGACCATCTGAAAATGGAATATGCCTTCTGGATGGACGGCGCAGAATCGTTGATCCCTAATCAGGCCTATCGCCATGTTGTGCGGATGCCGGACGGATCGCTGCTCAACCGTTACTGGGACGATCGCGACACGCCGCGTGACGAATCCTGGCTTGAAGACGTTGAAACCGCGAAACATTCTGGTCGCCCGCCCAACGAGGTGTACCGTGATTTACGCGCGGGGGCGGCCTCCGGTTGGGATTACTCTTCCCGTTGGCTGCGTGATACCGGTCGTCTGGCGAGCATTCGTACCACCCAGTTCATCCCCATCGATCTGAATGCCTTCCTGTTTAAACTGGAGAGCGCCATCGCCAACATCTCGGCACTGAAAGGCGAGAAAGAGACAGAAGCACTGTTCCGCCAGAAGGCCAGTGCCCGTCGCGATGCGGTAAACCGTTACCTCTGGGATGATGAAAACGGTATCTACCGCGATTACGACTGGCGACGCGAACAACTGGCGCTCTTTTCCGCTGCCGCCATTGTGCCGCTCTATGTCGGTATGGCGAACCATGAACAGGCCGATCGTCTGGCAAACGCCGTGCGCAGTCGGTTACTGACACCTGGCGGGATTCTGGCAAGCGAGTACGAAACCGGTGAACAGTGGGATAAACCTAACGGCTGGGCACCATTACAATGGATGGCGATTCAGGGATTTAAAATGTACGGCGATGACCTTCTGGGTGATGAAATCGCGCGCAGCTGGCTGAAGACGGTGAATCAGTTCTATCTGGAACAGCACAAACTGATTGAGAAATACCATATTGCCGATGGTGTTCCCCGCGAAGGCGGCGGTGGCGAGTATCCGTTGCAGGATGGGTTTGGATGGACTAATGGTGTGGTACGCCGTTTAATTGGTTTGTACGGCGAACCATAATATTTTTACAGCCAGCCGCTAACGTCCTGCTGGCTGTAAAATTATCCTCTTCAGGAGGAGATATTTAACATCATTGCTGCCTGGGTGCGATTTTTCACTTCCAGACGGCGATAGAGTGATTCCAGATGCGCTTTTACTGTTCCGGTACTGATATTCAGCGCCCTGCCGATCTCTTTATTTGATTCGCCCGCCGCTAACATGGTTAAAATTTCCCGCTGGCGGGCGCTTAACGATTTGAGATCTTTAATGTCCTTTTCCGGCGTCGTCCGCCAGTCTCCCGGCAGAAACATCATCCCCATCGCCGCACTATTTACCGCCAACGCAAATGTCTCGACGGTTGAATCACGAGGCACAATGGCCAGCACATTAAAATGGATAACTTCCTGTAACCACCGTTTATTGCAATCCGTCGCCGTAATTAACACCTTAACCTCAGGAAATTGCACCACGGTTTTTTGCAGCAACCAGTAGCAAAACTCACCATCCTGATCGCCATCGAGCATCACTAAGGCTTCAGGGTAACTTTCCAGCTTTTGCCATAACTCGTCTGCCTGACTGGCCCCCTGAATACTCACTCCTGGAATACGTTGCTGTAAACTGATTTTCATTCCATGAATAAATATTGACTGCCTGTCAAACATGACTATTTGCATAACTGAATCTCCACCTGAATACGTTAAAAAGACTTAAGTAGTGGAAGGGTATTACCCGCGAGAAAAAATAAGAATTCGCCATTTGGCGGTGGCCATTCTACAGAGATGACGCGTAGAAAATAGTTACCGATATAAATAGTTACAGCTAAACGCCTGAAATTACATGTCGAGGGCATTATTTAAAACAATTTTGAGGATTTCCTTATATTGATGGCTAGTACGCATGCAATTAAAAATGAAATTCCGCGACCACAAGCCAAAATAACAAACGGCAATGAGACAAAAATAAGCACAAATAGCCAATACGTCCTCTGTTCACTTTAAAGGGAATCGCTGAAAAATACGCTCTGTTTAAGGGGATTCACCGTTCTCATAAAGCTATTCTCCCCTTTTCCTGCTGAGAAATCGCCACATTCGTCATGACAACATTGTGAAACCCGGCATTAGATGTTAGAAAAAACAATAAACAATGCGATATGCGCGTTACTGTTTCGCTGTGAACAACAATCGGTCAAAGAAATGGATAAAATTCACGCAATGCAGTTGTTCATCAAAGTCGCGGAGCTGGAAAGTTTTTCCCGCGCGGCGGATTTCTTTGTTTTGCCAAAGGGAAGTGTTTCGCGCCAGATACAGGCACTGGAACATCAACTTGGCACCCAGCTTCTCCAGCGCACCACGCGGCGGGTCAAACTCACGCCAGAAGGCATGACCTATTATCAACGGGCAAAAGATGTGTTGAGTAATCTCAACGAACTGGACGGCCTGTTTCAACAGGATGCCACCAGTATCAGCGGTAAATTACGCATCGACATCCCACCAGGAATCGCGAAAAGCCTGTTACTGCCGCGTCTGTCGGAATTTCTCTATCTGCATCCGGGAATTGAGCTGGAGCTGAGTAGCCATGACCGTCCGGTAGATATTCTTCATGATGGTTTTGATTGCGTGATACGCACTGGCGCGTTATCGGAAGATGGTGTTATCGCCTGTCCCCTCGGCAAACTGACCATGGTCAACTGTGCCAGTCCGCACTATCTGACGCGCTTTGGTTATCCGCAAAGCCCCAACGATCTGACTTCGCACGCAATAGTGCGTTACACACCGCACCTGGGTGTACATCCGTTAGGTTTTGAGGTTACCAGCGTTAATGGCGTCCAGTGGTTTAAGTCTGGCGGCATGTTGACGGTAAACAGTAGCGAAAACTATCTCGCCGCCGGTCTTGCCGGTCTGGGGATTATTCAGATCCCGCGCATTGCCGTGCGCGAAGCCCTGCGTGCCGGGCGGCTTATTGAAGTATTACCTGGCTACCGTGCCGAGCCGCTCTCCCTTTCGCTGGTTTATCCGCAGCGTCGGGAGCTTTCCCGGCGTGTAAACCTGTTTATGCAGTGGCTGGCTGGCGTAATGAAAGAGTACCTGGACTGACCGACTATACTTTTTAAGAATGATAAAGACAGAAGGATAAAAGAGCGGATGACGCAGGAAAACGAGATTAAACGTCCCACCCAGGATCTGGAGCTCGAGCCGATTAAACCGCTGGATAATAGCGAGAAAGGCGGCAAAGTTAGCCAGGCGCTGGAAACCGTCACCACTACTGCCGAAAAAGTCCAACGCCAACCGATTATTGCGCACCTGATTCGCGCGACTGAACGCTTTAACGATCGGCTGGGGAATCAGTTTGGTGCGGCTATCACCTATTTCTCATTTTTGTCGATGATTCCGATTTTGATGGTGTCGTTTGCCGCCGCTGGTTTCGTTCTGGCCTCCCATCCGATGCTGCTGCAGGATATCTTCGACAAAATTCTGCAAAATATTAGCGATCCGACGCTGGCAGCTACATTGAAAAACACCATCAATACCGCCGTTCAACAGCGTACGACGGTAGGGCTTGTCGGCCTGGCGGTGGCGCTTTATTCCGGCATCAACTGGATGGGTAACCTGCGTGAAGCGATTCGCGCTCAATCGCGCGATGTCTGGGAACGTTCGCCACAGGATCAGGAAAAATTTTGGGTTAAATATCTGCGTGATTTTATTTCGCTGATTGGTTTGTTGATTGCGCTCATTGTGACGCTTTCGATCACCTCGGTTGCCGGTTCGGCGCAGCAAATGATTATTAGCGCCCTGCACCTGAACAGCATTGAGTGGCTGAAACCAACGTGGCGGTTGATTGGCCTGGCGATTTCCATCTTCGCCAACTATCTGCTTTTCTTCTGGATCTTTTGGCGCTTGCCGCGCCACCGTCCGCGCAAAAAAGCCCTGATTCGCGGAACATTTCTGGCTGCGATTGGTTTTGAAGTGATTAAAATCGTGATGACCTACACACTGCCATCGCTGATGAAATCTCCGTCTGGCGCAGCATTTGGCTCCGTGCTGGGACTGATGGCGTTTTTCTACTTCTTCGCTCGTCTGACGCTGTTTTGCGCGGCGTGGATTGCCACCGCCGAATACAAAGACGACCCGAGAATGCCGGGGAAAACGCAGTCTTAAAATATGCCGGATGCAGCGTAACGCCTTATCCGGCATACGAATTTATTCGGCCTGGCTCCCCGTAGGCCGGATAAAATGCGCCAGCATCGCATCCGGCTATCATGCGCACATAACCACTTAAACTCTTCCCCAGAGCCTTTTCTGTCATCTCTTAGGAGCAAACAATTTCATTCCAACTCATTACTCCAGCATATAAATCCAGTTGGTAACTTTTATTTAACCTAAAACCAGTTTTATCCACCATTTATGAAATTATGTGAAGCATTTCATAGAAGAAAAATCACCAGCTTAAACATTATTCCCTTTTTGGCTGATTTTCGACCAACTCCGCGATTTGTTACACATTGAAATATCACTTTTGCTGTGCGTAATATGGCTATTCGTTAGCCAAAAAATAAGAAAAGATTATGCAAGCAACAGCCACAACACTCGAAAATAACCAGGAATTTACGCCGGTAAACTCACGCAATAAAGTTCTGGTTGCCTCACTCATCGGTACAGCCATTGAGTTCTTCGACTTCTATATTTACGCAACGGCAGCCGTTATTGTGTTCCCGCATATCTTCTTCCCACAGGGTGATCCTACGGCAGCAACGCTACAGTCGCTTGCCACCTTCGCCATCGCCTTCGTCGCGCGCCCTATTGGCTCTGCCGTCTTTGGTCATTTTGGCGATCGCGTTGGGCGTAAAGCGACGCTGGTCGCCTCGTTGCTAACGATGGGGATTTCGACCGTGGTGATTGGTCTGCTGCCGGGCTATGCCACGATTGGTATTTTCGCCCCGCTGCTGCTGGCACTGGCTCGATTTGGTCAGGGTCTGGGCTTAGGCGGCGAATGGGGCGGAGCGGCGCTGCTGGCAACCGAGAACGCACCACCGCGCAAACGTGCATTGTACGGCTCCTTCCCGCAGCTGGGCGCACCGATTGGCTTCTTCTTTGCCAACGGCACTTTCTTACTGCTTTCCTGGCTACTGACCGACGAGCAGTTTATGAGCTGGGGTTGGCGCGTGCCGTTTATCTTCTCGGCGGTGCTGGTCATTATCGGCCTGTATGTTCGCGTATCGCTGCATGAGTCGCCGGTGTTTGAGAAAGTCGCTAAAGCGAAAAAACAGGTGAAGATCCCGCTGGGTACGCTGCTGACCAAGCACGTGCGCGTCACAGTGCTCGGCACCTTCATCATGCTGGCGACCTACACGCTGTTTTATATCATGACGGTCTACTCAATGACCTTCAGTACCGCCGCCGCGCCCGTGGGTCTTGGCCTGCCGCGTAACGAAGTATTGTGGATGCTGATGATGGCAGTTATTGGTTTTGGCGTGATGGTGCCAGTCGCCGGACTGCTGGCCGATGCCTTTGGTCGTCGTAAAAGCATGGTAATTATCACCACGCTGATCATCCTGTTCGCGCTGTTCGCCTTTAACCCGCTGCTCGGTTCTGGCAACCCGATTCTGGTTTTTGCCTTCCTGCTGCTGGGGTTAAGTCTGATGGGACTGACCTTCGGGCCGATGGGCGCGCTGTTACCAGAGCTGTTCCCGACAGAAGTGCGTTACACCGGAGCATCGTTCTCTTACAACGTAGCGTCGATTCTCGGGGCTTCCGTTGCACCATATATCGCAGCCTGGTTGCAGACTAACTACGGGTTAGGTGCGGTGGGGTTATATCTGGCGGCGATGGCTGGCTTGACCTTAATCGCCCTGCTGCTGACCCATGAGACGCGACATCAATCGTTGTAATAAGAGTGAAAAGCCTGATGCGCTACGCTTATCAGGCCTGAATTTCCATAAAATATATTGAATTCGCAAGGATTTGTAGGCCGGATAAGGCGTTCACGCCGCATCCGGCAGTTTCCATCACTTCTTCATCTGCGACAAAATCGTCCGACACTGATTAGCCTCCCCTTCGGAAGGAGAGATCAGCGCCAGTAACGCCGCCGCCGGTGTTACCAGCGTTGCCAGTGCCGCCGCAACAGCACCACGGGCAATCAACGGCCCGGCTTTCACCCCAGCCTGCGGATTTTTAAATGTCCCACGCACATACAGCGGCGAACGCAGTGTGATAATGCGAATCCCTTTACTTTCTGGATCGATAGTCAAATCCAGTTGCTCCGAAGCAAAACTTGCCGTGCCGGTAACATTGATCAACGCATTCTCAGTATCAAAAGCAAAAATCTGCGGACGCGCCACACCGTTGGCAATATCCAGATTCGCCGCCGCGCAGTTCACCCGCACCTCATCATCACCAAATATCGCGCCGACAATGTAGTTACCGACATTCAGCCCGACAATCTCCATCAGGTTGCGGCTCACCAGCCCGTCATTCATCAACAGTTTCAGGTTGCCGTTACTGTTGCCTAAAAGCGCCGCCACCGAGTTACCGCTACCGCGTAGTTCCGCGTCACCGTTCATTTCCCCCAGCGTCTTCTGCATCAGTTCTACATCGGGCATCAGTTCTTTCAGTTTCAGCCGACGGGCCTGAATATCAGCCCGCCCTTGCATCGGCTTTTGATCGCCTTCCAGATGAATATTCGCCGCAATGCTGCCTCCCGCCATGCCAAATTTCAGCGGTTGCAGGCGCAGGTCAGCATTTTTGAGAATGATATGGGTAGAGAGATCGCTAATCGGCAAGCTACTACCATGTTCAATGCGCCGACCTTTGAAGCGGACATCGGCATCCATGACGTCCCATTTATCGGTTTCGAAGCGGTCATAAGGCAGCACTTTGCCCGCAGGCTGAACGCTTTTTTCGCCTTTCTTCTGCTCAGACCGTTTCGACTTTTCTGCACCTTTTCCAGAATCAACGCCAATCAATGGCCCTAAATCTGCCAGCCGCAATTGCCGCGATTCGACATCACCTTCCAGTTTTGGCCGTGGCTTGCCGGTGGTGTAGATCAGAGAACCGTGGATATCACTATCGCCAATGCGCCCATTAAAGCCTCGATAATCAAATACCGACGATTTTTCAGTGTCGATTTTCGCGACCAGCCGACCATCGGTTTCAAACGGCGGGGTATCGGGCAGCAGAACGCCCGTCAGTTCATAGAGATCACCCAGCGAATCGCCAGAAAATTTAAGCCGTAAATCGACACCGCCCATCTTCATTGGGTCATTCACGACGCCATCAAAAGCGACGCGAGTATTCCCGGAGCGGAAATCAGCCTGTACCGGAAACGGTGTACCTTCGCCGCGTAGTGCCAGCATACCGCCGATTTTACCTTTGCCCGTGAGCGGTTCACCGTTATAACGTCCCTGCGCCTTCAGACCAAAAACGTAATCGCCCACCTTTTCTTTGTCCGCTTTACCTTTCGATCCAGTAACTTCGCTGAACGGCAGCGGCTTGCCTAACGGATCGACAAAAATTTCCAGATCCGCTTTGCTTACTTTGTCATCAATAGCGATCCGCCCTTGATCGAACAGAATATTATCCAGTCGAAACGACCACGCAGACGGCTTTGCATTCATGTCTTTGTTGTCATCATTGGCGAGATTAAAGGTCCAGTTATTGTTCTTTTCAGAGAGACGAATCAGACGCGCGTCGGGCTTCTCCAGTTTTATCCACGGTAGCCAGACCGTTTTGGTCAGCAACGCCAGCGGGGCCAGCGTCGCTTCTACCCGCGGCAAATGCACCATTGTTACTTCGGGAATATCCGGCGGATTGCCAAGAATGATGTCTTCTGCATGCACATGAGGCCACGGCACCCAGCTGCGCCAGCCGGTTTCTTGTTTTTGCCGCTCCCACACCACGCCCAGATCGCCACGGATAGCGAATGGACGATTCAACTCCGCAGAGACTTTCTGGTTGATGGTCGGTTTGAGTCGATTCCAGTCAAATGTTGCAATCAAAATGATCGCCACGACAATCAACAACAAGAAAGTCCCTGAAATCGCAGCGGTTATTTTGCCTGCCTTGCTCATCATTCGCTTCCTCATATTTCTTCCTGTGCCAGTCCTAAAGATAGTCCAGCCAGGCAGAAAATGAGGCAGCTTATAGCGCCAGAACTGCCGAATTCAGCGTTTCTATCGGTGCCGGGCGTGAAAGAAACCAGCCTTGTGCAGCAAATGCAGGCGAATTTTGTACATCGCGCCACTCTTCCGGCGTTTCTACGCCCTCGACGATCACCCCGCGACAATAGCGATTCATGAGATGTAAAAGCTGAGAAAAGAGTGTGCGTCCTTCCGGCGACTGACGCAGCATCACAAACAGTTCACGGGCGATTTTGATGTAGTCGTAACGTACTTCACTTAGCGCAGAGAAATTCGCCATCCCAGTGCCGAAATCATCCAGCCACAGCGGACCAAATTCACACATCGAGGCAAAGGTTGAGTCTTTTGGCAGGCGGATGTGTTCTACCAGTTCGAAACGCAGCCAGGGAAGATGCTCAATCTGGCGCAGGATTTTTGGTTGCTGACGCAGGGCGATGAGCGTAGGACCATCAATATTGACCGATGCCAGCAGGCCGTGCTCGACAAAGAAGTCGGCATTTTGCGCCAGCAAATCAATCTGCTCTTTCACAACCTCCATCCGATGGCTGACGGTGATTTCAGTAAAATAGCGATCCGGCGGCAGACGTTGTAAAGGGTTCGAGGGATGCGTGACCACCGTTAATAGCTCCACGGCCATTAACCGTCCGCAGGTTTGATAGATCGGCTGCCAGGTGTAAGCACGCTCACACTGCAACCAAAAACGCCGTTCCTGCAAGCTCTCGATGCTTGCTTCAGGGTTGCTTATTCGCTGGATAACCTGCCTTATCATCAAAGATGTCCTGTGTTTAAAAGTGATGCTGCCCGGACTCGACAAAGATTATCGGCGCGCAAGAGCAGAACTTTACCGCCTGACCGGGTTAAATTTCCCCACTCCACAACGGAATCTTTCAGGAATACGTTCTGGCTCAAAAAAATAATGGAACACTGTTTTAATATGGTTGACCAGCAAACCACCACAGCGCAAACTAACGCTAATTTTTTACAGATCAGGTTCACGACTATGTCCAAAAAGATTGCCGTGATTGGCGAATGCATGATTGAGCTTTCCGAGAAAGGCGCGGACGTTAAGCGCGGTTTCGGCGGCGATACCCTGAACACTTCCGTCTATATCGCCCGTCAGGTCGATCCTGCGGCATTAACCGTTCATTACGTGACGGCGCTGGGAACGGACAGTTTTAGTCAGCAGATGCTGGACGCCTGGCACGGCGAGAACGTTGATACTTCCCTGACCCAACGGATGGAAAACCGTCTGCCGGGTCTTTACTACATTGAAACCGACAGCACTGGCGAACGTACGTTCTACTACTGGCGTAACGAAGCCGCCGCCAAATTTTGGCTGGAGAGTGAGCAATCCGCAGCGATTTGTGCAGAGCTGGCGAATTTTGATTATCTCTACCTGAGCGGGATTAGCCTGGCAATCTTAAGCCCGACCAGCCGCGAAAAGCTGCTTTCCCTGCTGCGCGAATGCCGCACTAACGGTGGAAAAGTGATTTTCGACAATAACTACCGTCCGCGCTTGTGGGCCAGCAAAGAAGAGACACAGCAGATGTACCAGCAAATGCTGGAATGCACGGATATCGCCTTCCTGACGCTGGACGACGAAGACGCGCTGTGGGGTCAACAACCGGTGGAAGACGTCATTGCGCGCACCCATAACGCGGGCGTGAAAGAAGTGGTGGTGAAACGCGGGGCGGATTCTTGCCTGGTGTCCATTGCTGGCGAGGGGTTAGTGGATGTTCCGGCGGTGAAACTGCCGAAAGAAAAAGTGATCGATACCACCGCAGCTGGCGACTCTTTCAGTGCCGGTTATCTGGCGGTACGTTTGACGGGCGGCAGTGCGGAAAATGCGGCGAAACGCGGGCACCTGACCGCAAGTACCGTTATTCAGTATCGCGGCGCGATTATCCCGCGTGAGGCGATGCCGGAATAATGGTTTTTGACGGAGAACGGGTAGATATTCGTTCTCCGTTAATCATCTTGCAGGGACGAACCGAGCGGTGCTGATGATTTGAAATAAACTGCTGACGCATATCATTCAAACTACGCGTAAATTTAAGCGGGTTCTCACCTTTAATTTCGACCGTGACGAAGACATTCCCATCCTTGTTAAAGAAGTCAAAATAATAGTCATGTTGATGACGACGATTTGTTTTAAATTGACGAAATGATAAATAGCAGCGGTTATCGTAGGTAATTAAAAAATCATTTTCTCCGTATTCGTTTATCATCTTATTTCTCAGGCTACCATCGAAGAGCACTGCATACTTATCTCTATCAGCAAATAATTCGGCATCCGTTTCTCGGTTGATCGTGTTGACGCTGATACCGAATTCTATTTTTACCTTGTCTTTATCGATATTATTTCTTGTGCTGACATACATATTATTGGCATCCCAGAGCAAGAGAAAATATTTGTTGCAGGAATAAAGACCTGTTAAGCAAAAAATGACTGTTAGCAAGAATAGTATGCGTTTTTTGTTACGCATTTATACTCCTGAAAATGCGTTGAGGTCGCAAATATAATTAAATAGTCTGACATAAATAAAATTAATTCCCTATCAATAATACATCTGCGACTTTTCTTGGTCCTTCGTAGATCTCAAATGCCTCGTACTTAGTCATCCATTGTTCAGGGGCGGTATCGAAAAGGAACTGAACGCACCCCATTGAAACGATACGTCCATCGGTTACATTAGGTTTTTCCAATTCAAAAACAACACTCCATGCATTATTTTGCCAGTCAGTTTTCTCCTCTGGAGACCTGGAGACGGGATAATATCTACCGATAGGAGGTGCGCTCCTTCTGCCACCTTCATTTTCTGTAAGCCAAACAACCTTTACACGATACATATGTTTCCATTCATTAATTAAATTAAGTGTGAATTATATAATATTGCCACCCCATGCGGTCTTTCCCATTTTAGTCCATCAACTAATAATGATAGAAAAGAATACTGGAAGCTTATATTTTTAATCACTTCTATTTTTTCATCATCTAATGACAAGATTATCCCCCCCCCGTAATTTTTGCTAACCAGGTTGTTAATAAATTTAATTATAGGATTGGTTGAAATATCCTTTCCTTTATTCACAGCCATTTCCAGGTCATCGACTAAAGAACCATTGAAGTTGTAAACATGATAATCATTAAAGTCTATGTGCTCATCTAAAGGTGGGCCATAAGTAATCGGTAGATTGCATCTCTGCAAAAGATGATGATTACACCAGGCGTATACCGGAGGGTCGCGATGAAAGGTTTCCCCACCCCAGTGAATCATAACCTCTTGTAGATCTAGTTCCTCTGGAGCGAATCGTGTAGGGAGCAAAATATCCAAGTGAAAATCCATAGCCTATCCTAAATTTGGCACCCATAACATAAACTGTGTAAGAATCAACGACTGCCCCCCAAAAATGGGAAAATTCACTTATTCTGCAAAGTTACTTATTAAGAAGCCCATTCCTCATTTTTTGGCAAATAGCCCTTTCGCCAACAGGTCAGAATCTTAAAACTCGCTCGCAAATAAAATTTATTAGCCGAATCGTTTTTAACCATTCTGACTAATGTCATCTCACCCGTTCTTTTATCTATCACGAATTCGCCGTAATCAGATCTACAATAGTCAGAAGATGTAGGTCCAAATTCATATTTTACTACTTTATCAGTTTCTTCAATTTTCAATATTTCTATATGATAGGCCATTATTTAACACCATCTATTGCCTGGCATCGTATACAGCTAAAACCAGTAGCTAAAATCTCAACATAACTATCATAACCTGCTATAATATAATGTTTTAACTTCAACCGTTTTTTAGGGTCATATAATTTCTCTTTTTCTTCAAGCGGTACAGAATTCATTACTTGATATACACCGGAGTCCAGATTTGCACCATCAACCTTCTTAATAACAATATTGTTATAATTGGCTTCATAAAAATTGACGGTAGCACACTTAACTTCAGCAACAGTAGTGAAGACCAGTTCAATTTGAACATAATCTTTCTCTGTTGATATTAACTCCACAGCATCTACTTTAATGTTGACTCCATCAGACTCTGTATATGTTAAAGATAAATAAGTTGTGGAAATCCTGAATCCAATCGATTGTGATTTTAGCACAAGCATAAACTCACTCCTTCCAGGAGGCACCGGTATAATTTATTCAGCCAATAAATAATTAAACTCACACAGCCGTAAGTTTATTCTAATAATCAATGATTATATGCACGCTACCGCCGTGCCAGGAAAAATATCTGCGGGTATATCACGGTAACTTATTCATTACCGTTAATCCCAGCAGCGCAGAAGAAACGCTGCCGGGTTATTTATTACTGTGCGGGTGGAATATCCGTCACTTCAGGATGTACGTCATCCGTGGCAACAGAGGTTGTGGCAGCAGTAGTAGATGGGGCCATGATTTGATCCCAGGCCGCCTGCAACGCTTTCATGTTAAATTCTGGCTCGCCTTTCGGCTGCAGAAGAATTAATGCCATATCGTTCGACAACTGCTGGCGCAGATCCTGATTTAACATCTCTACCGTCAGACTATTAAGGAAATCCTGGCGCAATTTCTGATATTGCTCCGGCGCGATATCAACGACCTGATTTTGCAACGAACGCATCCGCTGCCCCATCAAAATATCAGTATCAGCTCGCGCATAGGCGGCAAACAGTTTCTGCAGCTCCAGTTTCTTTTGCGCCACTAACGCATTGAACTCTTCTTCCGGCAGACCTTTATCGCGAACCTTCGCCAGCTCACGCGCTACCAAATTAAGGTTGCTGTTCAGCTTGTCGTTTGGTGACTCGATGTTGATGGCACACTGCGCACGCAGATACAGCACACGGCAGTCAAATCCAAGACCGATGTCTTTGCTGTTACTGGTGCTTAACGCTTGCTGAACGTGCCAGAACAGCGCCTCACGGGCCAGGTCCGCACGCCAGTAGCGCAGCAGTGCGGCTGATTCACGAATTGGCTGCCACGGCGTATCCCACATGATAGATAACCGGTCCTGACGTACCGCATCGGTCATAATACTCACCGCTTCAGGACGCAGCGGAGAAAGCGTCGGCACCGGAGCCGGTGTTTCACGTTTGCCTTTCAGTTCGCCAAACGTTTTGTTGATTTGGTCGACAACCGAGCGCGCATCCACGTTTCCCACCACCAGCAGCGTCATTGCATCCGGGGTGTACCATTTCTGATAGAAATCTTTAATCTTTTCCGCTTCAACGGGTTGTTTCAGCGGATCGGCAGGATCGTGACCTAACAAGGTTGATCCTTTCAGACGATAGCGCCACCAGCCCTCTTTAGTATCGGCAGGCCAGGTTGCCACCATGTCCTGACTTTGCAGCGCGTGGTTGATGGTTTCTGGTGTGATGGTCAGTTTGCCAGTGGCATTTGCCAGATAAGAGAGCGCTTCTTTCAGCAAGTCGTTACGGTTATTGGGCAAACTCAGATTAAACAGCGTGGTGTCATAAGAGACAATTACCGGCGGCATCGGGCGTTTAGGGTCGATCCCCTGCTGCCACAATGAACGCGCCTGTGCTGCGTCAAGGCCACCGCTTTGCGTTAACGCAATACGAGGGATGGCGTGACTGTAACCGCTCTGTTGTGTACTTTCGGCGAGCGAACCGGTATTAACCAGCAGGCGAATTTCAACACGATCGCTGGGACGCTGGGGCGTGGTCAGCACTTGCCACTGTAAACCGTTGGAAAGCGTCCCCTGTTGCCATGCTGGATCAGGCTGGAGCGCATCTGCCTGCACATAGCCAGCAGTGGCCATCATCAGCAAACCGCCCGCTAAAAGTCGAATTTTTGTGCCCTGCATGTGAACCCCTGATCAACTATCCTGGTAATAAAAAACTGCCCGTTGTCGGTCAGTCTAAATGACATTAAAAACACTTCGTGTTAGACCGCAAGAACATGAAAATGTCACGGAAGAAGTGAAATAAACCTGAACTCACCCAGGTGGTAAGTTCAGGCACAGGGGTCAATTATGCGCAAACACCCGCACTCGGGGAAGGGAGTGCGGGCATAAGTGGTGAGATTAAGAGGATAATTCGTGCGTTTTGCCATCCGGCGCACGATTATTCAGCACATCGTCCAGTTTTTTGTGGTCCAGTTCTTTCACCCACTTAGCAACAACAATGGTCGCTACGCCGTTACCGACCAGGTTAGTCAGCGCACGAGCTTCTGACATAAAGCGGTCGATACCAAGAATTAGCGCCAGACCCGCTACCGGCAAATGGCCCACCGCAGAGAGCGTCGCTGCCAGCACGATAAAGCCACTACCCGTTACCCCTGCCGCCCCTTTAGAAGAAAGCAGCAACACGATTAACAGCGTGATTTGGTGGACGATATCCATCTGACTGTTAGTGGCCTGGGCGATAAACACCGCCGCCATTGTCAGGTATATCGATGTGCCATCAAGGTTAAACGAGTAGCCTGTCGGGATGACCAGCCCCACCACCGATTTGCGGCAGCCGAGTTTCTCCATCTTGTCGAGCATACGCGGCAGCGCCGACTCGGAAGATGAAGTCCCCAGTACAATCAGCAGTTCTTCACGGATGTAGCGAATAAATTTGAAGATACTGAAACCAGTCGCTTTAGCGATTGAACCCAGTACCAGCACCACAAACAGGATACAGGTGATGTAGAAGCAGATAATCAGCTGCCCCAGTTGCACCAGTGTGCCGACGCCGTATTTACCGATGGTAAACGCCATTGCCCCGAACGCACCAATAGGTGCCAGACGCATGATCATATTGATGATGCCGAAGATGACCTGCGAGAAACTTTCGATCACGTTAAAAATCAGTTGGCCTTTGCTGCCCAGACGGTGGAGCGCAAAACCAAACAGTACGGCAAACAGCAGCACCTGCAGAATGTTACCGCTGGCAAATGCGCCAATGACGCTCGCCGGGATGACATCCATAATGAAGGCGACAATGCCCTGGTCTTTCGCCTGATCGGCGTAAACCGCTACCGCTTTCGCATCAAGCGTTGCCGGATCGACGTTCATTCCGGCACCAGGCTGCACGACGTTAACGATGATAAGACCAATAATCAGCGCGATGGTACTGACAATTTCAAAGTAAAGCAGCGCGACTGCGCCGGTACGACCGACCGCCTTCATGCTTTCCATGCCCGCAATGCCCGTTACGACGGTACAAAAGATGACAGGAGCGATGATCATCTTAATGAGCTTAACGAACCCGTCGCCAAGCGGTTTCATTTGCTCGCCTATTTCAGGGTAGAAATGGCCAAGGAGAATACCAATGGCTATCGCTGTCAGGACCTGAAAGTAAAGGCTTTTAAACAGAGAGGTTTTCATAGGGTGTCCTTTAGTAAAACCACAGGTCTTGTAAGGTTATGGGGTACCTGCGGCCTTAAAATAACACCCAGACAACATCACAGAAATGTACCTGGATCATAATTGAAACAAAAAGGTTAAAAAGTTTGAGCTGGCTCGCACAAACCGGCACTTTTTAAAGTTTTGTAATCAGTTTGGGGTAGCTACTTTTCTTCCAGGTAACTCTCTTCGAAGATTTCAATAGGGAGTGGGCGAGCAAAAAGGAAGCCCTGGGCAATACCCACGCCCGCTTTTGCCAGCCAGTCGCGCTGCGCTTCAGTCTCCACGCCTTCGGCAATCATTTGTAAGTTCAGGCTTTGCGCCAACATGATAATTGCTGCAATCATGCTGCTATCTTCTGGCAAGCCTTCAACAAACATTTTGTCGATTTTCAGTACGTCGATTGGCAACGATTTCATATGCTGCAGCTGACGCAGCCCTGCGTAGCCCATACCGAAATCATCCAGCGCCACCCGAACTCCGGCATTGCGCAGCGGACGGAGGATTGCCACCGCTGCATGAGGGTCGTCAATACGTCGGCTTTCTGTCACTTCCAGAATCAGCGTTCCCGGCTGAATGCGATAGCGGGTTAACAGTTCCAGCATATCCGCTACCATATTCGGGTGCATCAGTTGCAGCGCTGAGAGGTTTACCGACAAGGGCAGCATAATGCCGCGCTCTTGCCAGGCAGCCAGCAGTCGACAGGACTCTTCCAGCACCCAGTGACCGACGGTAACCATCAGCCCACAGCACTCAATGCGATCGATTAAGCCATCCGGCAGATCCCAACTGCCATCCGGTTGCTGGATACGCAGTAACACTTCCGCACTGACCAGTTTACCGCTGGTCATCTCGACCTGTGGCTGTAACCAAATCGCAAACTGATGATTTTCCAGTGCATTAAGGATATCGCTCTCTTCCGTCAACCGCTGTTGGGCGGCTTCCATCTGCTGCGGATCAAAGAACTGAATCTGATTCTTACCTTTATGGCGAGCGGTAAATGCCGCAGAAATAGCGCGACTGTAAAGCTGTTCGGCGGTGAGATCGCCGTAGAACATCGCCACGCCAATGCTACAGTGCGGACGGAGTTGAATACGTTCAATCGGCAGGCGCTCGCTCATGATAGTGAGCACTTGCTGACCTAAAGTGATTGCGTGCCACGGTTCCTGTACACCATTGGCAATGACAGCAAAGTCATAACCACTAATCTGCGCGAGGATCATACGTGGCGACAGTACCGATTTGAGTTTTTCCACCAGCGTCAGCAGCAGAATTTCTCGTTGCGCCTCTTTCAGCACGCCCGCAGTATCACGCAGGGTTTCACAGGTGATGATCATCAGCGCGGTGGTTTGTTTACGCGCGACAACCTGCTCCAGCATCTCCATCAGCAAGGCTTTGTTCGGCAAATCCGACACCGGGAAGCGCATCGCATTTTCGTTCTGTTCTTCATAATGGCGCTGCAGCAATTGCTGGTTGAGGTTGTAACTACGCACCAGCATACCGATTTCATCATCCTGATGCAGACGCGGTAATGCCAGTTGGTGACCAACAAGCTCCTGGGCTGGGATGGCGTTAAGTTCACGAGCAATATTGCGTAACGGATGCAAAATCAGGCGGTTAATGCACCAGCTAATCGCCACCGTCAATATTAACGACAAAAGTAAGTAAATGGTCACTAACGTTGAGAGGGTGCTCATCACGAACTTATACATGCGGAAGGAATCCGCCTGTAGCACCAGATAGGCAATTGGCTGCGGGTTTGCCGGACGTTCCAGCGAGTAAACGCCCAGCGAGATTTGCACCGGTAGCTCAAACATGCGAGTAACCATTACCGGCACCGGACGCTCTGGAATAAAACTTTTACGCAGCGCCTGGAACTGGTTAGGCAGCACCACATCGGCACGGCTGACCACGCCTGCCGGTTTAATGCTGGCAAGAATAGCTTCCGCTTCGGGAATATCGCCTTTCAAAATGGCAGAAGATAAGGGTTCGCGGACAGAGCGAGCAATGCTTTCCAGTTGCGTAGCCGTGTTATAGCGATTCTGCTGGACCAGATGGAACAGCAAAACGGTGCAAAAAATAAAAACGAACACCAGGACAACGGCTGCCACCATTGCCATCTGCTTGATTGTTAACGAGCGACTTACGCGCAAATTGTCTCCCCCCGGAAATCCCAGATTGCCGCCCGAGTATACCCGATCGCAGCGGCATTAAGAGAGGCGCTATCTGAAAACTTACCAGTCGGCGTAAGGTATCAGCGGCTGCGGCGGTAAATCCATGTCACCCTGCCATCCGGCGGCGGAATAACGTACGTAGAGCAGGAAATGGCTGGGCGCGTAATCTTTCGCCTGCTGGATATCAATTGCTGTACCGACAAACCAGTTGGATGTGACGCGACGCTCAAGTAATGCCCGCGCCGTATAGCCAAAGCCCTGACTGCTGCCGCCATCGTTGGATTGCCGCGCAGCTTCTTCCTGCCAGTCAGTCGGGATCAGATTCATCAGCGGATACCGCGGCATGGTTTTGGTGCGCGAATGCGACCACGAACCAGACGCCCCCAGCTCCCACGACCAGTTTTCTGTCCGCTCACGCCACATCACCGGAATGGCAAACGACAGGTATTCCTGCGGGCTGTAGTAACCGCCCTGACCGAGTGAGTACGCACTCAGATCTTTGTCGTAATGCCAGATCATGTTGTTCAGGCCGATTGTCACGCGGCGATTGTTCTGGTTGATGACCTTATAGTAATAGCCCGTCATCCAGCGCACGCGCCAGTTATCTTCAACATTTTTACCGGTTAACTGGTCGCCGCTAAGCGATGCCCAGACGCCGTTTGCTTCACCTTTATCGTAGCTCAGGCTTAGCCCCACGCCGTCGGCACGCACGCCGCCCCATTTTTTCCCGGTATTGCCTGGGGAGTCTTTTTGCCCGCCAAAGGCCAGCAAAGAACTGGAGATGGGCCGACGATGGGCGTTAACTGTGTAACCCAGCGGCCCGATATCATCGCTGTAACTGATGCCGCCGACCACATCCACCACGTTGAAGCCCATCGGCGTGGTGCCGATATCCCAGCTCCAGACGTCATTTCGCCAGCCGACCGCCACGCTGGCACCGGAATCCGACTGGCTGCGGTTGCCGCTACAGTCCTGTAATGTACAGGTGCCCCAGTTGTCATCCCATTTGCCATCGGCATTCGTGGAGAAACTGCCGACGTTCATATTGACGAAATCACTGCGAAAGAACATCCGCCCGTCAGAATACGGCGCATCCACCTGCAACATGGTAGTGTGCGCTTTCAGATCGGAGTAACCACCGGTGCCGCTCGACCCCCAGTAATCGTGCTCGAGGGTGACGTTAAGATCCTGCTGGCGATAGAGGTCCGCTGCATCGCTGCGCACGCCGCGTTTCAGCCAGTCATCTTTCTCGTCGTTACGGGTCAGCCGGGTAAAGGTGTCGTTATCCTGCGGACGCGTCGTGGTCACACCGGATGCGACCATCGCGTCTTTGTAGGTTTCCAGCGCCTGCTTTGGATCGCCCGCCTGCGCTTCAAACTTCGCACCGTCGCGCAGCACCATCGCACTTTCCATCGACGGCGGCTGAGATTTTGCCAGCGGGATCAACTGATTAAATTTCTGCTGCGCCGCTGCGGTATCGCCAAGCTGCGCCTGTGCCAGCGCCACGCGCCGCTGAGTGTTCAGCGAGGTGTTATCGGTGGCAGGCAGTTTCGCCAGCTGGCTACGTGCCGCCGCTTTGTCACCGGCAGCGATATCCACTTCCGTCAGGCCAAGAATGGCATCAGCGTTAGTTGGCTCCCGCGTCAGGACATTCTGATATGCAGCACGGGCAGCAGCGTAATCACGTCGTTGTTGCGCCCAGTCAGCCAGCGTCAGATCAATACGCGAGGAAGGCGGTTGCTGGCGCAACATCGCTTCTGCTTCTGCCTCTTTACCGTTTTCTCGCAGGCGATTAGCGGTTTCCAGCACCTGGTCGCTTTGCAGCCGATTAACCAGCTCCTGAATATTGCTGTTCCACTGCGCGCGCGGCAGGCTGTTGATATGCGCCAGTGCCGCTCTGTCCTGGTCGTGACCTGAGAGGTACAGCCCGTAAGCGTAAACCTGCTCCGGGTCGTTCGGCTTCTGCTGCGCGAGATTGCGCATTAACGTATCGGCCTGGCTGCGTTGTCCGGCCTGCCAGAGATCCTGCGAAAGTCGGTAAGTAATCCATACACTGCCGGGGTCCAGTGCCAGTCGTTGCCGCTGAAGTGCTGCTGCCTGCGCCCATTTGCCCTGGTTTTCCAGTGCCTCTGCCTGCTGTGCCAGACGATCGTTTTGCAGGCTACGTTCGATATCATCAATGCTGCGCCGCTGGCTGGCAGAGAGCGAGGCGATAAACGCTTCTGCTTTTTCTGGCGATTGCTGGCGGTAAATATTCGCCAGCCCGCGCACGGCGTTGGTATTGCCGCTGTCCATGCGCAGCGTCTGCTGGTAATAGCGTTCGGCGGCGGAATAATCTTTGCGCGCCATCGCCACATCGCCCAGCCCCAACACCGCATAGCTGTCGGTGTTATCGACACTGCGCGCCTGCTGGAACAGGCGTTCTGCCCGGTCAGGATTATTGGCTTTCAGCGCGGCATCACCCTGCTGGATCGCCAGCCAGTAGCGGTTTACTTTCAGCAGACTGTTCCATTTGTCGTTGTTGCTGCTGTGCGGGTCCAGTGCGAGGGCTTTTTCCAGATTCGCCACCGCATTGGCGCGATCGCCTTTCTGAGAATACGCCTGGCCCAGCGCCCCCAGTGCCTCACTGTCTTTCGGGTTCGCCCGCACTGCCTGTTGTAGTTCGGGAATGGCTTTACCCGCCATGCCAGAGTCCACTGCCGCTAAACCTTGCGCACGAGCGCGGAAAGCAGGGTCGGCCAGCTGTTTTTGCTGTTCTGCCAGTTGCGATTGCGCAGCAGCTACGCTGTCGCCATCGCTAAAGATAGAGAGATATTTTTTCAGCGCCTGCACGCTGGCATCGCTGACAGGCATGTCTTTAATCTGCCCGTACCAGATTTTAGAGGCCCCTTCGCGCCCGGCGTTCGATTTCGCCATCTGCTCCAGTACAGCAAAACCTTCATCACGCCGATCGCTACTAAACAGCAATAGCGCCAGATTGTTTTGCAGGCCCGTATTGCCCGGCGTATCCGCATTAATGCGTTTTAGCTGATTAATCGCTTCGCCACGGCGAGCCGGAATTTTCGCCACCGTACTCCAGTACTCGACGGCAATGTCACCTTCCGGCGGCGCACCGTTGAACAGCTTGTTGTAACTCGCCACAGCTTCTTCTGCATGACCGGTAGTCGCCTGCAATCTTGCCTGTTGCAGTGCCTGACGACCATCCGGCGTAGAAAGTAACATTGTGGTCCGCGACGATTTATACGCATTTGAACTCGGCGCTAACTGCGACAGCCGATCGAGCTGTTTTTGCGCGCCATCAATATCGCCCTGACGTAACAGAGAGCGGAAACGGGCGGCAACGACGTCCGGGTTATTCGGATCAATAAGTTCCAGCCGATACAACGACTGTTGCACCAGGTCTTCACGATGGGTCGCTTCGCCTAACCGAACTTGCTCCAGCAACTGTTGCTGAGCGGTTGGTGCTGCCTCGACCATCGGCATGACGGCCAGACCGAGGGAAAGCGTGAATATGTTTAGTGTGAATTTGCGCATTCCTGGCCCCAGTCAGGTAATAACTCACCTTTTGTCGAGAAGCGGAAACGGTGTTGATCCCAGCCTTGTCCAAACAGGGTCAGCACATAGTTGTAATAGGCATCGCTGCCGGGAAAGTTATCGGCCACGCGCTGGCGCTGAACGGCCTGTGCATCGCGGTTTTGTAAAAAGGGCAGCATGGCGGCAGAAAAACCGACCGGTCCTTTACCCTGCGCTTTCCCCGTAGCCACATCGACTTTTTCCGGCGGATAGCCGTTTTTCTCGGTGAATGTCGCCATCGGTTTAAACCGGTTGAGCATCCGCGCTTTTTGCGGATCGCTGTCAGGCATCATGCCTACCCACATGTAAACACGGATAGCGTCGTAGCTGCTGATCAATGTTTTTTCGGCTTTTAGCTGCCAGCCTTTGTCTTTCTCATAGCGCACCCAGTCTGGTGAAAAGCCTTTCGGGGCGGTTTCCAGCAATAAACGTTGATTGGTTTCGCGCAGCGTAGTCCACGGCGCGCCAAAGCGGGTGAAATACTGCGCCAGCGTCGGCGGCAGGTAGCTGGGGTTAAAACGCCAGCTGTTATCCTCAGCAAATCCCACTTTGCCCGGCAACAACATGGAACCCAGCCCAGGCACCGTCACCACTTCCTCCCGCGCAATACGTTTTAACAACGCGCTGCCGATGTCGGTATAACGCTGCTCTTTCCACAAACGCCCCGCCTCCAGCAACGACCAGGCCATCCAGACATCACCATCAGAGGCCGAATTGCTGTCCAGCACTTCCCACTTACTGTTCTCTTTCTTGCCCCACAGCCAGGCGGGCAAATGTTCTTTTAAAGAACCCTGAGCGAGATTGTTCTGCGTCCAGTCGAGAATATTATCGAAAGCTGCACGGTCGTTAGCCGCCAGGGCAAAGAACATGCCGTAACTTTGCCCTTCGGAGGTGGTGATTTTGCGCGCGTCGCTGGGGTCGATGACGCGCCCTTCCTGACTGATGTAATCCTTTTTGAACTGCTCCCAGGCAGGCCAGTTGCAGGCAGCCTGAACACTAAAGGCAGCCAGCAGCAGCATCGTCACGAGTCCACTACGCAACACATTCATCTTCAATTACTCGTTATCCGGGTTAAGACGACGACGGCTGATAATACGCAGCAAACGCCACAGTACCCAGGCCAGTAGCACGACGCTGATTGCCGCCAGCACCGCCAGCAGAATCGGATGGTTTGCCAGCGCATACCATAAGCGTTCGAACCACGGCAGATGGCCAACGTAATAGACGTCGCCAACACGCAGGCTATTGATACCGGACTCGCGGATCACCGCGACCGAGCCGAACATGGTGGCGCGTTTGCCGCTATCGTTCACCGCATCGTTAAGCATTTCATAACCGCGTGGGCTATCTGCCAGCAGCGCAATCACGCTACGCTGGTCGTTATACGGCGACTGGAAGCCAATCACCGCTGCCATCGCACCGGAAGAGGTCAGCGTTGATTGAGTTTCTGCCGCGCGATCGCTCTCGTCCGGCACAATGCCGGGGAACGGGGTCTGGCGCATCGGCGTTTTCACCCAGCTTTCGGTCGCCTGCACCAACAGGTCGATCTGCTTGTCGTCTTTCAGTTTGTCCGGGATACCACCGATGATCATGATGTCGGCATCTTTGCCCTGAATGGTGCTGCCATCATCGGTCACCGTCAGGTTAATCGCCGGGAAGCCCGTCTGCGCACCGATAAAGCCAACGGTATTCAGCAAGGTTTCCATCTGTGCTTCGTTAGGCGCTTTCGGCATCACGGTGATGGTTTGTGACAGATCCGCCATCCGGCTGAACGGGAAGCCCGCGTTAGCAAAGGCGCGTAGATCCGGCATCGGGATGAAGTGGTAATACTTCGAGAAGTCGATGGTGGAGTCGTCACCAATCACCACATGATTCTGCACCGGCTGGAAGGTAATACAGTTATCCACCGAACCGCCCGGCATCGGGTTCATATACTCAAAGTCGAACCGCAACTGGTTGGTCGCGCCCAGTTTCAGCGCCGGAATAGAGACATCCGTTTTGCCATCCAGCAAACCTTGTAATACCGGAATACGCAGCAGCAGGCGGTTCGCCTCCTGTTTACTGCTCAGGTTGAAGGATTGCAGGAACTGGTTATTCAGGCTGATATCCATCCGCGAACTGTCTTTCACCGGCGGCATGGTGTAGCGATAGTTGATATCCATATCAATGCCGGTACTGCGCATCAGGTAGAGATCCGGCGGCAGGTTTAGCGAAACGTTAATCGCTGCTGGCTCAAGACCGCTGGATTGTAACTGTTCTTCATAGGTTTTCAGTTCACCAAAGGTGACCGGACGATCGGTACGCACCCAGTTCGGCGCATCGTACGGCTTACGCGGTAGCAGCGGTTTCACTTCATTCACTACCACGCTTTCACCACGGAACAGAATGTTACCCTGAGCGATACCTTTCGCTGCCTGCAACAGGTCTTTGTCGTCACGACCAAACACCACCAGCAGTTTGACGTAAGGATTCTGCGGATGGTTAATCATCTCAATCACCGGGGCTTTTACCGCCGGATGATCACGCAGGAAGTCCGGGCGTTTGTCATTAGTGGCAAAAACGATGGCATTACGATCTGGCAGTTGGTTATAGAGCACCGGGAAGTTCTGTCCACGCCAGCCAGAACGCGAACCAAACCACGAGGCAACAATGGCAGATGCTTGTTGCAGACCAACATCCGGCGCACCGGCAAAGACCATCGGTAAGGTGTTGGTGCGGTTATCACGCGGGTCAAAGAATGGCACCGGGAAATGCGACAGGTCATTCTTCACATTCAGGGTCTGATAGGTCAGATCCAGTCCACTGCTCCGCCCAACATCCAGCCAAAGCGTGGTGCTGGCCGGGTTTTCGCACACGTCCTGATAATGACCGACAAACTCCAGCCGCACACGGTTGAAGTCGGTAATAAACAGTGGGTTAATTGGCATTTGTGCCAGCGTTTTTTTACCCAACTGTTCTTTGGTCACTGGCAGCACGCCCATCAGTTCATCATTGAGATAAACCTTTAACTGCGACTGGACAGGCAGTAACGATGGCGATGGCGTGTATTCGAGGTTGAGCATCGCCTTCGTCACCACTTCATCGCTGCGCATACCAAACTCAATGCTGCCGTTCGGGTTAATGCCACGTAGCACCATGCTGCCCGGCGGTGGCGCAATTTGCGCAAAGGTCAGCTTCACATCACGCGAAGGACCGTTCTGCGCCACGATGGGGGCATCAGCGCCCTGCACGCCCGGCATCACTTGCCCCACCTGCGGATTTTGTTCCGTCTGGGCGGCTACAGCTGGCTCAGCATTGATCAGTGGTTGCGTTGCTGGCGTCGCCTGCGTCATGAAAGAGGGGAACGCACTCATCCCCATAGCCACTGCACAAATCCAGAATAGTTTTCTTTTCATCGCGTTATCATCATTGTTGAGCCAAAGCCTGATCCGATGGTTGTGCCGTTTCGCTCCGCGCCGGGCGGCGCGGAATAAACGATACAACCCAGGAAACCAGAGAAGTCAGCACACGGAATATGCCCTTCACCGAAGAAGGCGCAAACTCCGCCAGATGGCGGTAGCCACGGAAGCCGAGCTTCAGAATATCCAGCAGACTTTCCAGCGGCTTATCTTCCGGATAGCTGTCCTGCCAGAGCGCCCATGTATCCGCACGGGCAAACGTACACTGCACAAAATCGATATGTTGCTGGGTGGTGAGCGGCATTAATTTCAGCCCAACTTCATTACCCATCACGCGCGCCACCTGGGCCGGGAAGACGTATTCTTGCTGACCGCGTTTAAGCAACAGATTCACTTTCTGCCCTTCCAGAATCTGTGCCTGACCGTTGATCTTGATCCCCAAACCACCGTCGGAGAAATCCTGAACGGTACACGAGAAGAGGTGACCATCTTCGCGGGCAATTGCCGCGGGCATCGTCATCTCCACGCGGTGCGATCGGCGAACCTGTTTGCTTTCTACCGATACCGCTACCGCACCACCGAGAATAATCAGGTTGTAGAACACCCACACCATACTGACGATGACAGTGAGCATCTCGGTTGGCGGGCCGTAGAAGTAACGCCAGATACCGACCGCAATACCGACCAGGTTGAGCAATACCAGGAAAATGTAGGGCCGTGAGATCACCCAGTCGACGTACTCTTCTTCCACCAGTCCACCTTTGGCGGTGACGTTAAATTTGCCTTTGTGCGGGTTAATCAGCGCCACCAGCGTCGGTGGTGCGATATACCACGCCAGCACCGTTTCGTAGATTTCACTCCAGAAAGAGTGGCGATATTTGCCCTGGATCTTCGAGTTGGTCAGGCTGGCATGAATCATATGCGGCAGCACGAACAGGGCGATCATCAACGCTGGCGCATAGATGATGTAGGCATGCAGCAGCAGGAACGCCAGCGGCGCAGTCAGGAAGATCAGTCTTGGAATGCCCGACAAGAAATGGAACATGGCGTTGACGTAGCACAGCCGCTGAGCAAACTTCAGCCCTTTACCGGTGAGCGGGTTATCAAGACGGAAGATTTGCACCATCCCCCGCGCCCAGCGAATACGTTGGCCGATATGCGCCGACAGACTTTCGGTCGCCAGCCCCGCCGCCTGTGGAATACGCATATACGCTGAAGTGTAGCCACGACGGTGCAGACGCAGAGAAGTATGCGCATCTTCGGTTACCGTTTCGACGGCAATACCGCCAATCTCATCCAGCGGCTTACGACGAATCACCGCACAGGAACCGCAGAAGAAAGTGGCATCCCACATATCATTGCCGTCCTGCACCAGACCATAAAACAGCGTGCCTTCGTTTGGCGTTTTACGAAAACGCCCCAAGTTACGTTCAAACGGATCCGGTGAGAAGAAGTGGTGCGGCGTCTGCATCATCGCCAACTGTTTTTCTTTCAGGAACCAGCCCATGGTCATTTGCAGGAATGAGCGCGTCGGCACGTGGTCGCAGTCGAAAATCGACACGAACTCGCCTTTGGCATATTTCAGCGCATTGTTGATGTTCCCCGCTTTCGCATGTTCATGAGTGGTACGGGCGATATATTTCACCCCCACGTTTTGCGCAAACTGGCGAAACTCTTCCCTGCCACCGTCATCGAGGATCCAGATGTTCAGCTTGTCTTTCGGCCAGTCGATACCCAGCGAGGCGTAAATCGTATTTTTCACCACGTTGAGATCTTCGTTGTAAGTCGGGACAAAGATATCTACCGACGGCCACAGCGACATATCTTTCGGCAACGGTACTGGCTGACGATTCAGCGGCCATACCACCTGGAAGTAGCCGAGCACCAGCACAATCCACGCGTACGTTTCAGCGAACAGCAGTATAAGCCCGCACACCAGACTGACCGGATCGTCCCAGTTCAGCGTAGAGGTGTAGCGCCACCAGATATAACGGCAAGAAACGGTCAGCGACAGCACAATCAACATTAGCGCCGAGAAGCGCCCCGGCATCCGCCGTACGATCAGCGCTACACCCCACAGCAGCATCAGGAAGATAAACTGCGCCAGCGGGTTAAACGGCTGGGTAACGCAGATTAACGCCAGAATCAGCGAGAAGGTGACGATGATACCGAGGATCAACCGCCGCGCCGCGGCGCTCAAATGGCCGAGTTCTTTTTTCTCATCGAGATGCTGTGTTTTATGGCTAACGCGCTCAGGCAGCTCGTTCATCCATTGATGGTAACGTCCACGAATATTCTGCAGACCTGAAAATGTCCGCCTGCGCGGTTTCGGCGTTTCTTTGCGCGATGTACCGATCAGTAACCAGCAGGTTTGAATGAGATAACGGACCGGGTCCAGCGGACGCGGACGCGAGGCGTTGATATGCGGATACAGGTTTTTATGTTCTGCGCGAATACGCTGCCAGCGCGGGTGCTCCAGCGGAATAAAAATCCAGGCCAGGATCAACCAAAAACAGCCGAGCGTCGCGCTGAAAGCCGACGCGCCGTGACGACGATAATCGCGATAACGCCCGATAAGCCGCGCGTTGACCGGCGGGATAAGCAACCACCGGGTCAGGATACTCATGATGCACTCCCGACTGGCGTTTTCAGCCCGGAATAGTTCAACAGGCACCAGTTAGCCAGCGTCAGTATCTCTTCAGCCGCCAGCGCATCACTGCGGTATTCACCGACTGGTTGCTTAGCCGCCAGGCATTGAGCCATCGCTTCATCACGATGAATGAGCATTGGCAGTAATCGGCGCTGGCTTTGCAACCAAAGCTGGTAAATATCGTCCTGAACCTGACTGCCGATACGGAAGTCATTAATCAAAATATGCGCGCCATCCGGCAGCGCCTGCTGATGCAGCCGGATATGGCAGTTGGCATCCACATTGACGATTGCCAGCGAGTGATCGCACAAACTCAGCAGCTGGTGGGTTATCTGCGAGGCATCACGCGGTAAGTCGATTAAAATCCACTGGTAACGCCCGCTGGCTTTTAGTTGCTGTAAGCCGGAGCAAATATCGCTCAGCCGGGTTTGCCAGTGCTGTGGATTTTCTTGTTCTTCAATGGATAACTGACCAAAAGGCAGCAAATCGAGTTGCGAGGTATAGCGCAACCCGGCGTCACGCCAGTCCTGACCGTCCAGCATGGCTCTGGCCCAGCCCTGACGGTGGGTAAAATCAACGTTAAATGACAGGCGCAACAAGTTGTCCGGGCAGGCATCGACCACCAGGACATCTTCTCCCAACATTTGTAATGACCAGGCTAATGCGGCAGTGATGGTTGTTGTTCCCACGCCTCCCCGCACCCCCTGCAATCCCAGTACGGCCATTCACCAATCCCCTACTTTTGTTGCGCAAACTCTGCCAGCAACGGCCAGCGTTTTAATGCCGCGGCCAACTGTTCGCGTTGGGAAATATCGGCATAATCAATATCAGGCAGTGAAAACGCCTGCTTTAACGCCAAAATATCATTCTGGAAGATATAGCCTATCGCGGGATCAGGCAGAGTATCAGGTTCATTGTTATTCATTTGCTTGATCCCTATGAAATAACCGTACCGTTCATGAGACAATTCTAACCGTGAGCATTTCGCCGGTTTATTGTTTACGGCGAGACGGGAATTTGCTCACTTTTTGACTTTCCGTTACGCAACAAAAAAAGTTAAAAACGAAAAGACTAAAATCACACGTCTTGTGACCTGCTAAATTGATTCACATGCTAAATCTGATAAGTTTTAATTTCAATGGTAGGTTTATTTCTTAGCTTTCGCTAGTAAACTGATAATCAGACAAAATGATGACATGAGGGACATTGTGGACCCTGTATTCTCTATCGGTATCTCATCATTATGGGATGAGCTGCGACATATGCCAGCAGGCGGCGTCTGGTGGTTTAACGTCGATCGCCATGAAGATGCTATCAGTCTGGCGAATCAAACAATTGCATCCCAGGCTGAAACCGCACACGTCGCGGTCATTAGCATGGACAGCGATCCGGCGAAAATCTTTCAATTAGATGATTCTCAAGGGCCGGAAAAAATAAAATTATTTTCAATGCTAAATCATGAAAAAGGTCTATACTATTTGGCCCGTGATTTGCAGTGTTCTATTGATCCCAATAATTACCTTTTTATTCTTGTTTGCGCAAATAACGCATGGCAAAACATTCCTGCCGAGCGGCTTCGCTCATGGTTGGATAAAATGAATAAATGGAGCAGGTTAAACCATTGTTCGCTTTTGGTAATTAATCCCGGAAATAATAACGATAAACAATTTTCATTGTTGCTTGAGGAATACCGTTCACTTTTTGGTCTTGCCAGTTTGCGTTTTCAGGGCGACCAACATTTGCTGGATATTGCCTTCTGGTGCAACGAAAAAGGGGTCAGCGCCCGTCAGCAGCTTAGCGTTCAGCAACAAAATGGTATCTGGACATTAGTTCAAAGCGAAGAGGCGGAGATCCAACCACGCAGCGACGAAAAACGCATTCTGAGTAATGTTGCTGTACTGGAAGGTGCGCCGCCGCTATCGGAACACTGGCAACTGTTCAACAATAACGAAGTTCTGTTCAATGAAGCCCGTACCGCTCAGGCGGCGACGGTGGTCTTTTCTTTACAGCAAAATGCGCAAATCGAGCCACTGGCCCGCAGCATTCATACTCTGCGTCGCCAGCGCGGTAGTGCGATGAAAATCCTCGTACGGGAAAATACCGCAAGCCTGCGCGCCACCGATGAACGTTTGTTATTGGCCTGCGGTGCAAATATGGTTATCCCGTGGAATGCGCCACTCTCCCGCTGTCTGACGATGATCGAAAGCGTGCAAGGGCAGAAGTTTAGTCGCTATGTGCCGGAAGATATCACTACCTTGCTGTCAATGACCCAGCCGCTCAAACTACGTGGTTTCCAGAAGTGGGATGTGTTCTGTAATGCCGTTAACAATATGATGAATAACCCTCTCTTGCCTGCACATGGTAAAGGCGTTCTGGTTGCCCTACGTCCGGTACCGGGTATCCGCGTTGAGCAAGCCCTGACGCTGTGTCGCCCTAACCGTACCGGCGATATCATGACCATTGGCGGTAATCGGCTGGTGCTGTTTCTCTCATTCTGTCGGATTAACGATCTGGATACCGCGTTGAATCATATTTTCCCATTGCCGACTGGCGACATTTTCTCAAACCGTATGGTCTGGTTTGAAGATGATCAAATCAGTGCAGAGCTGGTGCAGATGCGCCTGCTTGCCCCAGAACAATGGGGCATGCCGCTGCCTTTAACGCAAAGTTCTAAACCGGTCATCAATGCCGAGCACGATGGTCGCCACTGGCGAAGAATACCAGAACCAATGCGACTGTTAGATGATGCTGTGGAGCGCTCATCATGATGACCATCAGCGATATCATTGAAATTATTGTCGTTTGCGCACTGATATTTTTCCCGCTGGGCTATCTGGCGCGGCACTCTTTGCGACGCATTCGCGACACCTTACGTTTGTTCTTTGCTAAACCTCGTTATGTTAAACCGGCCGGGACGTTACGCCGCACGGAAAAAGCCAGGGCAACCAAAAAATGACTCAATTTACGCAAAATACCGCCATGCCTTCTTCCCTCTGGCAATACTGGCGCGGCCTTTCCGGCTGGAACTTCTATTTTCTGGTTAAGTTCGGCCTGTTGTGGGCGGGATATCTTAACTTCCATCCGCTCCTCAATCTGGTGTTTGCCGCGTTTCTGCTGATGCCCATTCCGCGCTACAGCCTGCATCGCTTACGCCACTGGATTGCCCTGCCGATCGGCTTTGCTTTGTTCTGGCATGACACCTGGTTGCCTGGCCCGGAAAGCATAATGAGCCAGGGTTCGCAGGTGGCGGGGTTCAGTACCGATTATTTAATCGACCTTGTCACACGCTTTATTAACTGGCAGATGATTGGGGCCATTTTTGTTTTATTAGTGGCCTGGTTATTCCTGTCACAATGGATTCGCATTACCGTTTTTGTGGTTGCCATTCTGCTATGGCTGAACATACTTACCCTGGCGGGACCAAGTTTCTCCTTGTGGCCTGCCGGTCAACCGACGACCACTGTAACAACGACGGGTGGTAACGCAGCGGCAACCGTTGCGGCGACGGGTGGCGCACCGGTAGTGGGTGATATGCCCGCACAAACTGCACCGCCAACAACGGCGAACCTTAACGCCTGGCTGAATAATTTCTATAACGCGGAGGCGAAACGTAAATCGACCTTCCCGTCTTCGCTGCCCGCTGATGCTCAGCCATTTGAACTACTGGTGATTAATATCTGTTCGCTTTCCTGGTCGGATATTGAAGCCGCCGGGTTGATGTCGCATCCGCTGTGGTCGCATTTCGATATTGAGTTCAAGAACTTTAACTCCGCCACCTCCTACAGTGGCCCGGCGGCGATCCGTTTACTGCGCGCCAGCTGCGGGCAGACTTCGCACACTAATCTGTATCAACCGGCAAATAACGACTGCTATCTGTTTGATAACCTGTCGAAACTGGGCTTTACCCAGCACCTGATGATGGGACATAACGGCCAGTTCGGCGGTTTTTTGAAAGAAGTTCGCGAAAATGGCGGCATGCAGACCGAATTGATGGATCAAACAAATCTGCCGGTTATTTTGCTGGGCTTTGATGGTTCGCCGGTTTATGACGATACCGCCGTGCTTAACCGCTGGCTGGACGTTACCGAAAAAGATAAAAACAGCCGTAGTGCCACGTTCTACAACACGCTTCCACTGCATGACGGCAACCATTATCCGGGCGTCAGCAAAACAGCGGATTACAAAGCGCGAGCGCAGAAATTCTTTGATGAGCTGGACGCCTTCTTTACTGAACTGGAGAAATCGGGTCGTAAAGTGATGGTGGTAGTGGTGCCGGAACACGGTGGCGCGCTGAAGGGCGACAGAATGCAGGTATCTGGCCTACGTGATATCCCTAGCCCGTCTATCACAGACGTCCCCGTTGGGGTGAAATTCTTCGGCATGAAGGCACCACATCAGGGGGCACCGATTGTCATCGACCAACCGAGCAGCTTCCTGGCTATCTCCGATCTGGTGGTTCGCGTTCTTGATGGTAAGATTTTCACCGAAGACAATGTTGACTGGAAAAAACTCACCAGTGGGTTGCCACAAACAGCACCGGTCTCCGAGAACTCAAATGCAGTAGTTATTCAATACCAGGATAAACCGTACGTTCGCCTGAACGGCGGCGACTGGGTGCCTTACCCGCAATAAGAACGAAAAAGGCCGCAGAGTTTCACCCCTGCGGCCTGATCCGGGCGCAAATTGCCATTACGGCAGCCTGACGCCCGCATGACACGTTACTTCCGCTTATTCAGCGAGTTCACGATCAGACTGGCAAGAATGCCAGCAATGACCGGAGCCGCTAAATCATGCCAGAAGGCCATGCCCAGTTCTGCGAGCGTCATATAGCCGCCTGTGTTGTAATGACAACGTTTCGCGGCTATTCTTGAATTGTTTGGATGCAAGAATGGCCCCCGTGGTGTTGTCAGGTGCATACCTGCAACGTGCGGGGGTTTTCTCTCTCCAGCAACCAATGCCACCAGGGATTAAGCCCCCGCAACATTGCGCCTCACCGGAACCTTTCCGGCTTGCCGCTGATTTTACGATTGCTTTTTACCGTCAGCACCCGGCAATCTTCCTCATTGCGTGATGCCTTCCAGCTTAATTTCTTTATTTGCAATAGTTGCAGTTCATATCCGGGCTGACTCCAGACTGGTAGTGAAATGCGCAATTTTGTAGAATTGCGCCTCCTCGCGACCTCCCCAGTGAATCTGTTGCCTCATTTTTTACATACTGCGTATTCGACTTCTCCACCTGTTGCGCAAGAGAAACTGGGTTTATTCATTTTTGCGAGGCCGACTTCTTTCTGGACAGGACTTTATGCAGCACAACACACTACCGAAACACGATCAGAAAATGCCGTTTACACGCTACGACTTCGGCTGGGTTTTATTATGCATAGGCATGGCGATTGGTGCCGGAACCGTGCTGATGCCAGTACAAATTGGCTTGAAGGGAATTTGGGTATTTATTACCGCAGCGATCATTGCTTATCCTGCCACCTGGGTAGTGCAGGACATTTATTTAAAAACCCTTTCTGAAAGCGATTCCTGTAATGACTACACCGATATTATCAGTCATTACCTGGGGAAGAACTGGGGAATTTTCCTCGGGGTTATCTACTTTTTGATGATTATCCACGGGATTTTTATCTACTCTCTCTCCGTGGTTTTCGACAGCGCCTCGTACCTGAAAACCTTCGGTTTAACCAATGCCGATCTTTCACAATCTCTACTTTATAAAGTCGCCATTTTCGCCGTACTGGTGGCAATTGCGTCTGGTGGTGAACGATTACTGTTTAAGATTTCCGGGCCAATGGTGGTGGTCAAAGTAGGGATTATTGTCGTCTTCGGTTTTGCGATGATCCCGCACTGGAATTTCGCCAATATAACCGCCTTCCCGCAAGCCACCGTCTTCTTCCGCGACGTCCTGCTTACTATTCCTTTTTGCTTCTTTTCTGCGGTATTTATTCAGGTGCTAAACCCGATGAATATTGCCTACCGCAAACGGGAAGCGGATAAAGTACTGGCAACCCGGCTCGCGCTGCGTACCCACCGAATTAGTTATGTCACGCTCATCGCGGTGATCCTGTTTTTTGCCTTTTCGTTTACCTTCTCAATTAGCCACGAAGAAGCCGTTTCTGCCTTTGAACAAAATATCTCGGCACTGGCACTGGCCGCGCAGGTGATCCCTGGGCATATCATTCATATCACCTCTACGGTGCTGAATATCTTTGCCGTACTGACCGCATTCTTTGGCATTTATCTCGGTTTCCACGAGGCCATTAAAGGCATTATTCTCAATCTGTTAAGCAGAATTATTGATACCAAGAAAATTAACTCACGCATGCTGACTCTGGCGATCTGCGCTTTTATCGTCATTACGTTGACGATTTGGGTTTCGTTTCGTGTATCGGTGCTGGTGTTCTTTCAGTTGGGAAGCCCGTTATATGGCATTGTGTCGTGCCTCATTCCATTTTTCCTGATCTATAAAGTCTCACAACTGGAAAAACTTCGCGGGTTTAAAGCCTGGATGATTATGCTGTACGGCATTTTGTTATGCTTGTCGCCACTGTTGAAGCTGATTGAGTAAACCGGAGCGCATGGCCCCGGTTTTGTGAGTTACCGCTGCGGATTTTCATCCTGATCAACAGCAAAACAAGCTACCAGTTGACCGCCGTAGTCTTTTAGCTGCGGCTGCAACTGGGTGCAGGGGCCGAAGCGCCGACGACAGCGGGCGTTAAACGCGCAGCCCGGCGGTGGATTCAGCGGGCTTGGCAGTTCACCGGTGAGCTTGATGCGCTCGCGGCGATCGTCTGGGTTCAGGCGCGGCGTCGCGGAGAGTAGCGCCTGGGTGTACGGATGACGCGGGTTATTGAAGATTTGGTCCTTCGTTCCCTTCTCCACGCAGCGGCCCAGGTACATCACCATCACTTCATCAGCAATGTGCTCCACCACCGACAGGTCGTGCGAGATAAAGACATAAGACAACCCCAACTCCTGCTGCAAATCCATCATCAGATTCAGCACCTGCGCACGCACTGAAACGTCCAGCGCGGAAACCGGTTCATCGGCAATCACCACATCCGGGTCGAGCATCAGACCACGGGCAATGGCGATACGCTGACGCTGACCGCCGGAGAACATATGCGGGTAGCGGTCGTAATGCTCGGTTTTCAGGCCGACTTTCGCCATCATCGACAACGCTTTTTCCCGACGCTGTTCTTTGCTTAAACCGGTGTTGATCAGCAGGGGCTCTTCGAGAATTTGCCCGACTTTTTTACGCGGATTCAGCGAGCCATAGGGATTCTGGAAGACGATCTGGATTTTCTGCCGACGCAACTTCTGCGCCTGCGGATCGTGCTTGAGCAGATCCTGCCCCTGGTAATACAGTTCGCCGCCGGTAGGTGTTTCGATCATCGTCAGTAGCCGACCGAGGGTCGATTTACCGCAGCCAGATTCACCCACTACTGCCAGCGTCTTGCCACGTTCAAGATTAAACGAAACGCCATCCAGCGCCTTTACAAGACGTTCCGGCGCGAACATGCCTTTCTTCACCGGATAATGTTTTTTCAGGTCGATCGCCTGCAACAGCGGTTGTTGCAGGGTGGCCTCTTGCGTACTCATAGTGTGGGCCTCCCGGCATCATCAAGTGGGTAATGGCATTTGGACTGACGCCCGTCAGCGAGCATATTCAGCGCCGGTTCTTCAGCACGGCATCTGTCAGTGGCATAGGGGCAACGCGGGTTAAGCAGGCAGCCATTCGGACGGTCGTATTTGCCAGGAACGACGCCAGGCAATGACGCCAGACGTTCTTTGTCCTGGGCAAATTCCGGCAGCGCACGCAGCAATGCCTGAGTATACGGATGACGCGGTGCATGGAAGATGGCGTGGGCATCGCCCGTTTCCACCACCTGGCCTGCATACATGACGATGATTTTATGCGCCGCTTCCGCCACCAGCGCCAGGTCATGGGTAATCAACACCAGCGCCATGTTCTCTTTCTGCTGCAGCTCCAGCAGCAGTTCGATGATTTGCGCCTGAATGGTCACGTCCAGCGCGGTGGTCGGCTCATCAGCAATCAGCAGTTTTGGCCGACAGGCAATCGCCATGGCGATCATCACACGCTGGCTCATGCCGCCGGAAAGCTGATGCGGGTAAACATCCAGACGCGATGCCGGATCGGGAATACCGACCAGATTCAGCAGGTCAATCGCCCGCTGACGGCGAGTGCTCTTATTACCGCCCTGATGTACCTTAATTGCTTCCATAATCTGGAAACCTACGGTGTAACACGGGTTGAGGCTGGTCATCGGGTCCTGAAAGATCATCGCCACTTCGGCACCCACCAGGTTGCGGCGCTCTTTTTCCGAGATACGCTGCAAATCCTGGCCGTTAAACTCCAGCTTTTCTGCCATCACGCGGCCCGGATAATCAATCAGCCCCATAATCGCCAGTGAACTGACCGACTTACCGGAGCCAGACTCACCCACAATTCCGACCACTTCGCCTTGTTTCACGCTGTAGCTGATACGGTCTACGGCGCGGAACGGTGCGCTTTCGTCACCGAAATGCACCGATAATTTATCTACATTTAATAACGCCATCTCGAACCTCTTACTGCTTCAGTTTGGGATCGAGCGCGTCACGCAGACCGTCACCCATCAGGTTAAATGCCAGCACCGTCAGCAGGATCGCCAGACCCGGGAAGGTCACGACCCACCAGGCGCTTTGCGCGAACTGCAACACGTCAGAGAGCATGGTGCCCCACTCCGGCGTTGGCGGCTGCGCTCCCATGCCAAGGAAGCCAAGGGCGGCCATATCGAGAATGGCGTTAGAGAAACCGAGCGACGCCTGAACAATCAGCGGCGCAAGGCAGTTCGGGAAGATGTTAATAAACATCTGGCGCATCGCCCCGGCACCCGCCACGCGAGACGCGGTAACGTAATCGCGATTCACCTCCACCAGCACGGCGGCGCGGGTTAAGCGCACATAGTGCGGCAAGGCAACGAAGGTTAGCGCCAGCGCGGCGTTACCAATCGACGGGCCGAAAATCGCCACCAGCACCAGTGCCAACAGCAGACTTGGCAGCGCCAGCATGATATCGACCACGCGCATGATGATGTTATCGACCAGACCGCCAAAGTAACCAGCGATCAGGCCGAGAATAACGCCCATAATCAGCGATAACACAACTACCAGACAGCCAACCAGCAGCGACAAGCGCGCGCCGTACATCAGCCGCGACAGCACATCACGGCCTACGTCATCGGTGCCAAGCAAGTGCGCCATGCTGCCGCCTTCCTGCCAGGCTGGCGGGGCGAGCAGTGCATCGCGGAACTGTTCCGCCGGGTTATACGGCGCAATCCAGTTGGCAAAGATCGCGATAAACAACACGATGACGACGTAAACCAGCCCGACGACCGCGCCTTTGTTGCGTTTAAAATAGTGCCAGAACTCCTGTAACGGGGTCATCGGCACCGGTGCGCTAATCACTTTATTTTCAGTAACCTGTGACATGATGCCCCCTTACTTCTTATGACGAATACGCGGGTTCACCACGCCGTACAGCAGATCGACCAGCAGGTTGACGAGGATAATCATCGTCGCCACCAGTAATACACCTCCCTGCACTACCGGATAATCGCGGCGTTGCAGCGCGTCAATCAACCAGCGCCCCAGACCTGGCCACGAGAAGATGGTTTCGGTCAGAATCGCGCCTGCCAGCAATGTTCCCACCTGCAGGCCGATAACGGTCACCACCGGCAGCATGGCATTACGCAGCGCATGGACGATAATCACCCTAAGGCGGGTCAACCCTTTGGCACGCGCGGTGCGGATGTAATCCTCGCCCAGCACTTCCAGCATCGAGGAGCGCGTCATACGTACAATGACCGCCAGCGGGATAGTACCCAGCACAATGGCGGGCAAAATCATATGGGCGACAGCATCAATAAAGTTGCCGTCTTCACCCCAGATGGCGGTGTCGATCAGCATAAAACCGGTTAACGGATTAGAATCATCGAGGAACACCATGTCGCTCACGCGACCGGAGACAGGCGTCAGGTTCCAGTGCACCGAAACCAGCATGATCAACATCATGCCCCACCAGAAGATCGGCATGGAGTAGCCGGTCAGCGCCAGACCAACCGCCGTGTGATCGAAAATAGAACCGCGTTTAACCGCAGCCAGCACACCAACCGGAATACCGACCGCGGTCGCAAAAATCATCGCGCAGACGCCAAGTTCCAGCGTGGCCTGGAAGCGCGGCACGAACTCTTCCCAAACCGGGATGCGGCTTTTCATCGAAATGCCTAAATCACCGTGCATTACACCCCAAATGTAATGGAGATACTGCTGCCACATCGGTTTATCCAAGCCGAGTTCTGCCAGCAATTGTGCGTGACGCTCTGGGGAGATCCCACGTTCACCCGCCATGATCATCACCGGATCGCCCGGGATCATGTGGACAAAGGCAAATGTGAGAAGGGTAATACCGATAAACGTGGGGATGACGAGTCCCAAACGTCGGAGAATAAACTGCAACATAACCCGGATTCTCTGTAGTGACCCGCAGCCTGGAACTGCGAGTCTGTATTGCTCACAAATCAATTCCCGCCCTTATAGGACAAGGAATTAAGTATTGCTGCCGGATGGCGCTGCACTTAAAGGCACAGCACCACCGGGTATGCAGATTGTTGACAAAGTACGCTTTGGTCATGCCGGATGCGGCGTGAACGCCTTATCCGACCTACAAAATCGTGCAAACTCAATACATTGCAGAACTCTCGTAGGCCTGATAAGCGGAGCGCATCCGGCAGTTTTGCGTTTGCCATCAACCTTGTATGGCTTTTAATTATTCGATAGAGACGTTTTCGAAGTGATGTTTGCCTAATGGATCAACCACATAGCCTTTAACTTCTTTGCGTACCGGTTCAAACACGGTGGAGTGAGCGATGATCAGTGCCGGAGCCTGATCGTGCATCACGACCTGTGCTTGTTTGTACAGTTCAACACGCTTGTTGTGGTCGTCGGTAGCACGCGCCGGTTGAATTAGATCTTCAAACGGTTTGTAGCACCATTTTGAGTAGTTGGAGCCTTGTTCAGAGGCAGCGCAGCTGAACAGGGTAGCGAAGAAGTTATCCGGATCCCCGTTGTCGCCAGTCCAGCCCATCATTACCGTCTGGTGCTCGCCATCTTTTGCACGCTTGAGGTACTCACCCCATTCGTAGGTAACGATTTTCGCTTGTACGCCGACTTTCGCCCAGTCTGCCTGAATCATCTCTGCCATGCGACGAGCGTTCGGGTTATACGGACGTTGTACCGGCATTGCCCACAGGTCGATGGAGAAGCCTTTTTCCAGGCCCGCTTCTTTCAGCAAGGCTTTCGCTTTTTCAGGATCGTAGGTGTAGTCCTGAACGTCGTCGTTATAGCCCCACATGGTTGGTGGGATCAGGTTTTTCGCTGATACGCCCGCGCCCTGATACACTGCTTTGATAATCGCGTCTTTGTTCACCGCATAGGTCAGTGCCTGGCGAACTTTCACGTCATCCAGTGGTTTTTTCTGCACGTTATACGAGAGATAGCCGACGTTCAGCCCCGGCATTTCCATCAGGTTGATGGATTTATCCTGCTTCATGCGGGCGATGTCTGCCGGGTTCGGGTACGGCATCACCTGGCATTCGTTCTTCTGCAATTTAGCGTAACGCACGGAAGCGTCAGGAGTAATAGAGAAGACCAGCGTATCGATCTGCGGTTTGGTGCCCCAGTAGCCATCAAACGCTTTGTAGCGAATACGGGAATCTTTTTGATATTGCTGTAACTGGAACGGGCCGGTGCCGATTGGGTTGAGGTCCAGTTTTTCCGGCGTACCGGCTTTCATCATCGCGTCAGCATATTCTTTTGACAGAATAGAGGCGAAGTCCATTGCCAGGTCAGCAAGGAACGGCGCTTCCGGGCGAGTCAGCACGAACTGAACGGTGTTGTCGTCCACCTTTTTCACTTCGCTGATCAGCTCCGGCAAGCCCATACCTTCGAAGTATTCGTAGCTGCCGCCAGAAACTTTATGGTACGGGTTTTGTGCGTTTTTCTGACGATCGAACGAGAACACCACGTCATCGGCATTCAGTTCGCGCGTCGGTTTGAATTCTTTGTTGTTATGCCACTTCACACCTTTACGCAGATGGAAGGTATAGGTTTTACCGTCTTCGCTGACTTCCCACTTTTCAGCGAGGCCCGGAATCACTTCAGTGGTGCCGATTTTAAATTCAACCAGGCGGTTATAAAGCGGTACGGAAGAGGCGTCATAGGTGGTGCCGGAGGTAAACAGCTGCGGGTTAAACCCTTCCGGAGATCCTTCTGAGCAATAAACCAGAGTTTTAGCCTGAACACTTGCTGCGACGGTCATAGCCACCAGGCTGAGACCAAGCTTCAGCATCCCTGACTTTTTCAAGGAAATACGCATTATTCTGCTCCAATTGTGATGTTTGTTGTTTTAACCCTTTGCAGTGGGTTGTCGCTGCCTGACCTTTTTTGTTTTTTACCCGGTCGGGTCAACGTTATGAGGTGGGGATGCCGTACTAATTAACATCAGTGTAACAGTGCGGATCCTCCATAAAATGCCCCTCGTGACCTACAATCTGTCAACAGAATGTGAAAACGTCAATACAGCCAACCGGGATTTACACCAACGGTGAGAATCCACAAACAAAGATTAAAAAAACTTCAAACAGCTATTTGCAGCAGAGAAATTTGTGCTACGCCAACATAACCAGAACAATCAGCTTAATATTTAGCAACATTTGGTGATTAAGTTTTATGCATTTAATGAAAAAAATCTGAGGAAAAGATGGATATCTGAGCGATTAATACCATGAACGCTAAAACGCACAGCGGAAAATGCCAGCGCCAGCCATAAGTAACGCAAAAAAAGATTTAAGCAAATATAAAAAAAGACAATGGATTCTGTCACAAATCCGTTAATGGATAGTGAGATGTGGGGCGCAAATTTGGCAGGGAAATATGTGGTGTGTTGCCGTTTAGATCGGATAAGACAGGTACGCTGTATCCGACAATGAATGCGGGGCCGTTTTGGTCGGTGCCAGAGGATTACTCGCCACTGCGGGCCGTTGCTGCCACAACGTTCTCTCGCTTTGCTCGAGTCGAACCTCCCTGCCCCCGGAGGTTCTTATCCTCTTCAGGTCGCAGAAAGCAAAAAACCAGCCCGTAGGCTGGTTTTTCTAAATTGGTCGGTGATAGAGGATTACTCGCCACTTCGTGGCTCGCCCTGCGGGCCGTTGCTGGCGCAACGTTCTCTCGCTTCGCTCGAGTCGAACCTCCCCGCCCCCGGAGGTTCTCATCCTCATGGGCTTCAAATGCAAAAAAGCCTGCTCGCTGAGCAGGCTTTTCGAATTTGGTCGGTGATAGAGGATTCGAACCTCCGACCCCTTCGTCCCGAACGAAGTGCGCTACCAGGCTGCGCCAATCACCGAATGCGGGGCGCATCTTACTGCGCAGATACGCCCTCGTCAATCCCTTAATAGCAAAATGCCTTTTGATCGGCGAGAAAGTCAGCAGGCTTCTTAGTTAGCCGCTGCCTCTTTTGCCTGCGGGATGTGGCACCAGTTGTTGTTTTCGTTAATACCACCGTCCGGTGAAGTATAGCCAAGACAACCCATGATGGTGTCGTACAGCTCTACGTGACGGCGTGGCACTTTCATGTCGGCTTCTTTTTTCAGCTGCGCAAATGCCTGCGCGTTGGCTGGATTTTCCAGATATTTATCCGACATCCAGACCATCATCGGTACGCGGAACTGCTCCGGCGGTGCCAGTTCACGCGGTGTGCCGTGCAGGTGCTCGCGTTCATTAATTGACTCACCGTGGTCAGCTGCGTAGAACACAATCGCTTTCTTATCGCGAACCTGATCAATCACGCTGGAAATAAAGTGATCCACATAGGTCACCGAGTTGTCGTAGGAGTTGATCATCTGCGCTTTGGTACAGCCGCTATCAACACCAATACATTCTGGCTTCCACTGCGCAAAGCTGCGCGGGTAACGCTGGGTGTAGTTAAAGTGCGACCCCTTGGTATGCAGAATGATCAGATGCTTACCATCCGGGTTACGCCCCAGCGATTGCTGCATTTCGTCTACCAGCAACATATCATCTACCGGCTTGCCGCGGTTACGCGGTTCCGCACCAATCTGCTCACGATAAGCAATATTGTCCGCCATCGTATTGCTGTAGAACCACATTTCGCTTTGCATAGCGTAGAGATCAGAACTGAATCCTAACTGCTTCAATACCGCGAAAATGTTCTGTTCTTTTAATGTGCGCTGCGGATTATCTTCTGCTCCACCCTGACGCACAAACATGCAACGCAGAGAAAGTTTGGTCGCCGTGTCACAAGAATAGCCACGAAACGCCGCCAGATTTTTCTCCTGAGCCAGTTTCGGTGTGGTATTGCGTTCATAGCCGAAAATGCCCATATGATCCCAGCGCGTGGTTTCACCAATAATGAAAACGACATATGTATCATCAACGTTTTGTGGAGCCTGGTACGTAAACTTCTTCGCAGGGTTAAGGAGAGAATTGTTATCGGAAGATTCATCGACCCGCGCCCAGGCATAAAGACCTAACGCCGAAAGCCAGTTTGATGGCAGATAAGAGTTCGCGACAACGCCACCATAACTCGGCAAATCAACACCTGTCGCCCTCTCCACTTTCTTCTGCTGGATATCCAGCAAACGAATCGGTGCCCAAACCATAATACCTGCCAGTACGACGACCGCCAGACTCCGAATACGTTGCCCTGGGGTTCGCAGTTGTCGGAGCAAGGTGTAGCGACAGCGGTTATTCCAGATAAGGATAAGAGGTAATGCGCTTACGGCGATTAACCAGAGAATAAAGTTCAGACCAACAACTTCTTTTGACAGGTCGATATCGGTGGTCATGACGGATGCGATGATGCCATAACCTATGACCACATTAAGGAAAGTCATGTAATAGCTGGCACCTGCAGAAAAGAGCACCACCAGCGATGCCAGAATTCGCCAGCTGCGGCGGCCAAACAGCGAAAGCAGACGCAGTAAAAAGAAGGTCACCAGTACGGTAGCGACCAGTTCAACAACAGCAGAAACGCCTTTCCAGACGGTAAAATCGTGCGCATAGCTGCCGAAGCGGCGGTAAAAAACCGCGCCATTCATAAAAAGGCCAATATAGATTGCAAGCAAAAAGCTCAGCTTCTGCTGTGTAATCGATTTGATGTATCTCATGCAAACAAACCCTGGACAAACAGGTGATAACACCCTGCTTAGTGGCTTTTCAGGCCCGGCAGGGGAAAAGTGCGGAGGTAGTCAGATAAGTAAAATCTACACGCGCGAATAAGTAGACCACAGCAAAGGGAAAAAGTGTGGGGAAAGAGTGTGCATGAAGCACAAATTTACAAAAATGCAAGTTTGAAAAGAGACTATAGCGTTACAAAAAGCAGTAAAAAGGGCCAGTTCACTGGCCCAAATTTTACGCGTCATTGTTTATACATTGCGTTGAAGCGTTTGATTCACACTAAGGCTAAAGCCCAGTAGCTCGCGGCAGGTCATTAAAGGGAGCCATGCGCCTCACGCAACATTTTCTGCTCTAGCTGGCGAATCGTCGTAGAAAGCGCCAGTGACAGAATCAGCAGGGCGAAAATCACGTAGAATGTCACATAGAATCCGCCAAACAGTGAAGCGATAATCGAACCACAAATGCTGCCGATACCGAAACCGAGGTAAATCACACCGTAGTTTTTTGCCAGATTATTTAGGCCGAAGAACTCACTGACCAGTGACGGGAACACAGTGATAGTGCCGCCGAAGTTAAATGCCACGCAGGCAATCGCTGCAAAGAACGTCACTGCATTCAATGGTGCAAACAGCAGGGCCGCCATGCCCACCAGCGAAATGACCTGACCAATGGTGATAACACGGATACGGGCGATTTTGTCAGACAGAATGCCCAGCACCAGACGACCAGAAAGGTTGGCGATGGAAATAACCGTCACAGCATTGGCTGCGGAAATTGCATCAAGATGCGCCAGACTTTGAGCGATATCTTTCGCCACGCCAATCACATACAGGCCACTCATGCAGGCAGTCAGGAACATAACTGCTAACATCCAGTACTGCGGTTTACGCATCGACTCTGCCAGCGTGTAATCCTTCTCCACCACACCATTGCTGGTTTTCACTTCCTGTTTCGGCGCATCTTTCATTAACGTTGCGCCAAAGATAATCATCACCAGTACAATCGCGCCCCAAATAACAAAGGTTTTTTCCAGACCGACCGTTTCCAACAGTTGCGTATCGATAAATTTGAAACCCAGACTACCAAGTCCATAAGAACCAATAGCGAAAGCAGAGATGAGTCCCTTACGCTCCGGGAACCACTTCACGCAGTTAGAGAGCGTCAACAGGTAACCCGCACCATCCGCCAGACCAACCAACACACCGGCGCTTAACCACAGCATCATCAGGTTGTTGGAATGTGCTGTCAGGAAGAAACCTAATCCCAGCAAAATGCCGGAAGCCATAGTGACGCGTTTAACACCAAAACGTTCTTGCAATTTGCCCGCAACAGAAGACGAAATTGCCAGCCCCAGACTTAACAAGCCGAAAGAGAAAGCAACCTGGCTTACCGGAGCCCCCAGCTTGGCAGAAAGCGCGCCGTTAAACAGACTCCAGGTATAAACCGACCCCAGGGCAAACTGGGTAATGATAGTACCAATGAGTGTCAGCCAGCGAGTACGCTGATAATTTGAAGGTGTCATGGCAGTATTCCTGCAGTAATAAAAAGGAAAAATCTCTGCTGACAACCATAACGAAGTGCACTTTATGCCTGGGGAAAAACGGCATGAAATGCTATCAGAACGGAATGAAATGCATTAGTTCAGGAATGAATGACTCGACAATTATTCACCAAATTTATTATTTAGTAAGTTAGTCCCCACTATCGCCACATTAGTTGTTATTTATGGGTTTCAATTGTTTCTATAACGTTAAAATCTGGCGCTAACCCCCATCGTATACAGATAGTCATTATTGTTCGTGGTATTTTCTGCCTGAGATAACGCAGCGTAGGCGGCAATATTTTGATTGAGCAACATATCAGCACCTACCGTGACATCCAGCCAGTTGCCGTTCTGGTTTGTCGCCGTCATCCGGCTTAAGCCTGATTGCGCCTTCCAGATATTCTCGCCAAATTGCTGGTTATAGCTGATTTGCGCCCAGGGCCGGAGATCGCCAAGCCGGGAGTCAACACGCCAGCCTAAGGTACTCACGCTGGCATGCCATAACGGATCGGTCAGTGTAGTAGTACTGTCGCCAAACTCGTTATACATCGAGGTGGTTGTACCATCGTAATGTAATGCCGCGACCGGGCCGGTTGTAACCTGTTCATATAAAGGAAAATTCCAGCCCATACTCATACTGCTGGTCACATCCACAGGGGTTTCTTCCGCCAGATTGACTTCCAGTCCCAGCGCCCTTTGGCTACTTTGAATACGTTGCGACAGAATATCGTTGTAATCAGGTTGATGATCGCTATCCCAGGTGTAGCGCTCTGTGGAATGTCCGGGTTGCGTATCAACGATATATTCTTGTTGCCAGGCGTAAGCTGTGTTGAGAAAAAAGGCACTGATTACCACGCTCGCCAGCAGGCTTAACTGCCAGCGACCACCGCTTTTTTTTATGATCATTAACACGACTCCAGGGAAGAGCCGAATTCGGCAATATTATTGTCATTGTATGAAGGATATCGGGCATAGTAGCCCTGTATTAAATATTGACTTTTTCACCGATGCGTCAAGAAAAGCGGCTGAAATTTTTACGATCGGGTACATAGCGAGGGAAAGTATGGAACGTTGCGGCTGGGTGAGTCAGGACCCGCTTTATATTGCCTACCATGATAATGAGTGGGGCGTGCCTGAAACTGACAGTAAAAAACTGTTCGAAATGATCTGTCTTGAAGGGCAACAAGCAGGGTTATCGTGGATCACCGTCCTCAAAAAACGCGAAAACTATCGCGCCTGCTTTCATCAGTTCGATCCGGTGAAGGTGGCTGCAATGCAGGAAGAGGATGTCGAAAGACTGGTACAGGACGCCGGGATTATCCGACATCGCGGGAAAATTCAGGCAATTATTGGCAATGCGCGAGCGTACCTGCAAATGGAACAGAACGGCGAACCGTTTGCCGACTTTGTTTGGTCGTTTGTCAATCATCAACCACAGGTGACACAAGCCACAACGTTGAGCGAAATCCCTACATCTACGCCCGCCTCCGACGCTCTATCTAAAGCCCTGAAAAAGCGTGGTTTTAAGTTTGTTGGTACCACAATCTGTTACTCCTTTATGCAGGCATGTGGGCTGGTGAATGATCATGTGGTTGGCTGCTGTTGCTATCCGGGAAATAAACCATGATTCGGGAAGCGCAACGTTCAGAACTCCCCGCGATCCTCGAATTGTGGCTGGAAAGTACAACCTGGGGGCATCCCTTTATAAAAGCGAATTACTGGCGTGATTGCATTCCGCTGGTGCGGGATGCCTATCTTGCCAACGCGCAAAACTGGGTCTGGGAAGAAGACGGTAAGCTTCTCGGTTTTGTCAGCATTATGGAAGGCCGATTTCTGGCTGCAATGTTTGTCGCACCGAAGGCCGTCAGACGCGGTATTGGTAAGGCGCTAATGCAGTATGTGCAGCAGCGCCATCCCCATCTGATGCTGGAGGTTTATCAAAAAAATCAACCGGCGATAGATTTTTACCATGCGCAGGGTTTTCACATTGTCGACTGCGCATGGCAGGATGAAACCCAACTACCCACCTGGATTATGAGCTGGCCGGTGGTTCAAACGCTGTAAGTGTTAGTTCCGGACCGTTGTATTTTTCCAGCCATGCCAGCGCCGTATTACCCGCACAACCATTCCCCAGCCGCGAGCTGGGGAGGTCTTTAGTCAATACATTCACTGCGCCGTTTTTACAAATGCCGTCAGCGGTTAAATCCAGATCCGGCCATGCCCCTTCGTGAATGCAAATCACGCCAGGTTTAATTCCCTCGCTAATGACCGCTCCGGCAAGAATTTGCCCGCGTGAGTTCCACAACCGAACAATATCGCCATCTTGTATGCCGCGCGCCTGGGCATCGTCAGGATGAATGGTGACAGGCTCACGATTTGCCACCGCGTACAATTCGCGCAGAGAACTGTAATTCAGCTGGCTGTGCAGACGATGTGCCGGATGAGCAGAAAGTACCTGCAACTGTTCCGGTTCGGCATTGCCCTGCCATTCGTCCGGCTCCAGCCACATTGGATGCCCAGGGCAATCCGGATAAGCGTAATCGGCAATACGCTGCGAGAAGATTTCAATCTTGCCGCTGGCGGTTTTTAATGGATGCGCCTGCGGATCGCGGCGAAAATCGGCGAAGCGAATAAACCGCTCGCTGTCCGGGTTTTCCGGCATCTCAATTAACTGGTTGGCTTCCCAGAACTCAGCAAATGGCGGCAATTCAACCTGCTGGCTTGCCCCGCGCTGCCGTGCAACGTTATAAAACGTTTCCAGCCATTGCAGCTCACTTTTTCCTTCCGTAAACCGCGCATAGCCGCCCTTCTCCCAACGTTCACTCAACTCGGCAAAGACATCAAAATCATTACGCGCTTCATAACGTGGAGGCACCACTTGCTTCATCGGCACCAGATGTTGATTACTGTAATCGCCGGTCATGGTGAGGTCATTACGCTCAAACGAGGTGGTTGCAGGGAGGACGATATCGGCGTGTTTCGCCGCTGCCGTCCAGAAGCATTCGGAGATCACCACCAGCTCCGGTTTTTGCCAGGCACGAATCAGACGATTGGTATCCTGATGATGAGTAAAGTTGGCGCCGCCCGCCCACCAGATAAAACGAATATCCGGGAAGTGACGGTTCATGCCATTGTGTTGGTATGCACCGCCAGGGTTTTCCAGAGCTTCAACAATACGGGCTACGGGGATTTTATCTACCGCATCGGTGCCACCTGGCAAGCTGCCCTGCATAGATGAAAGCACCGCAGCGCGGCGCGTAGGGTTACCACCATTGGCAAAATGGTAAGAAAGACCAAAGCCCCCGCCAGGCGTGCCGATTTGCCCTAACATTGCTGCCAGGGTGACGATCATCCAGTGTTTTTGCTCACCAAACTGCTGGCGCTGCATTCCCCAGCCAGCCATCAGCATGGTGGTATTTTGATGAAAAATAGCCGCCAGTTCGCGGATTTTCTCTGCGTTAATCCCACAAATCTCTGCCGCCCATTCGGCATTTTTCGCTATTCCGTCACTCTCGCCCAGCAAATAAGAGGCGAAGACGTCATAACCTGTGGTGCAACGCGCCAGAAACGCTTCGTCGTGCCAGCCATTTTCCACCAGCGTATGGGCGATCCCCAGCATCAGCGCAACATCGGTGCCCATGTGCGGTGCCACCCACTCCATTTTATCGCCAAAGAAATCGACGGTTTCCGATCGCATTGGATCAATGCAGATCAGCTTTTTCCCGCTGTCACGCAGTGCGGAAAAGTAAGAAAGCCCCTGCTCATCGGATGCATTCCACGCAATTTTCAGCGTATTGAGTGGGTTAGCACTCCATAGCACCACGACATCGCTATGTTCCAATACCAACGGCCAACTGGTTTGCTGTTGATAAACTTCGCTGCCCCCCACGACATACGGCATGATCGCCTGTGCTGCACCGGTCGAATAATCCCCCAGATGCCCGGTATAACCGCCTGCCAGCGCCATATAGCGTTGTAATAATGTCGAGGCCTTATGCAGCACGCCGTTTGAACGCCAGCCGTAGGAACCAGCAAAAATCGATGCCGGACCATAAGCCTCACGAATACGTTTATGTTGTTGGTGAATAAGCTCCAGCGCCTCATCCCAACTCACACGAACAAATTCATCCTGCCCGCGAATGCCTTGCGGGTTTTCCGGTGACGCGAGAAAGCCCTTGCGCACCATTGGAAATCGTACCCGTGTTTTGCTGTGAACCTGGTCGCGAACCGCACTCTGCAAGGAGTTTTTCATTTCTGTGACTAACGCGCCACGCGAGCTAAACACGGTTTCGCCGTCGGTTTCAACCAGCATGGGCCCCCAGTGAGCGGCAGTAAGAACAGAATAACGTGAGGATGAGTTGGCCAAACCGAAGGCTCCTGAAAGATTAGATGTATTGAGCAGTTAAATATTACTTACAAATTTCCGAGTATTCCCAGGAATAATCTTCATGTTCACGCGGCATAATCTCCCGCCACGGAACCCGTGGCAAAGAATAAAAAGGTTATTAAGGATTAACAATGAAGAAACGTGTTTATCTTATTGCCGCCGTAGTGAGTGGCGCTCTGGCGGTATCTGGCTGCACAACTAACCCTTACACTGGCGAACGCGAAGCAGGTAAATCTGCTATCGGCGCAGGTCTGGGCTCTCTCGTTGGCGCGGGTGTTGGTGCGCTCTCTTCTTCGAAGAAAGATCGCGGTAAAGGCGCGCTGATTGGTGCAGCAGCAGGCGCAGCTCTGGGCGGCGGCGTTGGTTATTACATGGATGTGCAGGAAGCGAAGCTACGTGACAAAATGCGCGGCACTGGTGTTAGCGTAACCCGCAGCGGGGATAACATTATCCTCAATATGCCGAACAATGTAACCTTCGACAGCAGCAGCGCGACCCTGAAACCGGCAGGCGCTAACACCCTAACCGGCGTGGCAATGGTGCTGAAAGAGTATCCGAAAACGGCGGTTAACGTGATTGGTTATACCGACAGCACGGGTGGTCACGACCTGAACATGCGTCTCTCCCAGCAGCGTGCGGATTCCGTTGCCAGCGCGTTGATCACCCAGGGCGTGGACGCCAGCCGCATCCGTACTCAGGGCCTTGGCCCGGCTAACCCTATCGCCAGCAACAGCACCGCAGAAGGTAAGGCGCAAAACCGCCGTGTAGAAATTACCTTAAGCCCGCTGTAATCCCTTTCATGCCAGGTGATGCAAAAATCACCTGGCATTCTTCAGTTTTCCTTCATCATATTTCAGGCTAAGGTGATCGCCTTATCAGTGAATGGAGAGAAGAATGAAGCCGTCCGTTATCCTCTACAAAGCCTTACCTGATGATTTACTGCAACGCCTGCAAGAGCATTTCACCGTTCATCAGGTGGCAAACCTCAGCCCACAAACCGTCGAACAAAATGCAGCAATTTTTGCCGACGCCGAAGGCTTGCTGGGTTCAAATGAAAACGTTGACGCCGCATTACTGGAAAAAATGCCAAAACTGCGGGCCACTTCAACGATCTCCGTAGGCTATGACAATTTTGATGTCGATGCCCTTAATGCTCGAAAAATCCTGCTGATGCACACGCCAACCGTATTAACGGAAACCGTCGCCGATACGCTGATGGCGCTGGTGTTGTCTACCGCTCGTCGGGTTGTGGAGGTAGCAGAACGGGTAAAAGCAGGCGAATGGACCGCGAGCATAGGCCCGGACTGGTACGGCACTGACGTTCACCATAAAACACTGGGCATTGTCGGGATGGGACGGATCGGCATGGCGCTGGCACAGCGCGCGCATTTTGGCTTCAACATGCCCATCCTCTATAACGCGCGCCGCCACCATACAGAAGCAGAAGAGCGCTTCAACGCTCGTTACTGCGATCTGGATACACTGTTACAAGAATCCGATTTCATTTGCCTGATCCTGCCGTTAACTGATGAAACGCATCATCTGTTTGGCGCAGAACAATTCGCCAAAATGAAATCCTCCGCCATTTTCATTAATGCCGGACGTGGTCCAGTGGTTGACGAAAATGCACTGATTGCAGCATTGCAGAAAGGGGAAATTCACGCTGCCGGGCTGGATGTGTTCGAACAAGAGCCACTGGCCGTAGATTCTCCGTTGCTCTCAATGGCCAACGTCGTCGCCGTACCGCATATTGGTTCTGCCACTCATGAGACGCGTTATGGCATGGCCGCCTGCGCCGTGGATAATTTGATTAATGCGTTACAGGGAAAAGTTGAGAAGAACTGTGTGAATCCGCACGTCGCGGACTAACCGCGACTGCGGGAAGTAAAGCCCGATAATCGCTCGGGCTTTTACTCTTTATTGGGTTGCAGTAACTGCTGTAGTCCAGGCCTGATTAAACGCCTGATGCTGTGCCGGTAATGGCGCAATCAGTTTGTTATATTCACTTGCCTGCTGCGAAGTCGGGAACTGGATGCCATTTGCTACAAAACTCACCTGAGTACCTTGCTGAGCAATGTAGTCTCCAACCATCACCAGTTGTTGCGTGAAAGTTTGTGCCGCCGGAATCAACGGTTGCAAAGCATCAGCTGGCGTCGTTACCACTTTGGTGAATGCCTGATCAAAGACCGGTTTCAGGTCATCGCTCTGTTTTAGCGCAGAGTGCGCAGCATCGGCCTGCAACTTCGCATTTTGCAACTGTTGCGCCAGTACGCCCAGAGAACCGTTCATTTCACGCAGTGGGCCGCTTTGCGTAACGTAATCCTGCGGTACGCGAATTGCGTTAACGCTGTCTACAACCGGACGCAGACCGGAATCCATCGCCTGATTCACCTGCTGTGAATAACCATACAGAATCGCGTAATCAGAGACAAAAGGACCAAACTGTTTTTTCTGATCGGCAGTCAGGGTTGGTAGACGTTCACCGCTACGCATCACTGTATTCTGCAGGAAGTCGATAAACGCTTTACGCTGATCGCCTTCTTTATCAAAACACCCACTCAGGCTAACTACCATTAATAACGCCGCAAGAGGCGCAAACCAGCGAGAGCAGGACTTTCCTGTCGCCATTTTCTTACTCCTTTCACCCAAAAAAAGCGCACAACGACACACGCGTGTCTGACGTGACAAGGATAGTCCAGGACAGGCTTGCAGGATACCCTTTCTACGTAATCTTCCTGGTAAAATAATGGAGAAAACGAAACAAGGTTAATTTGTTGTTTCATTGTTAAAAAATGACATTGCAGTTGCCTTTTTTCTAGCCAGAGATTTACGTCTTTACAGAACGCCATATTTTCGAAATCTTTACAATCCCGGAGTGGTAAAAGATATATCGGCATTTATCAGATCGTTAGGTCGCTATAAGTCACGCTAAGTGTCAGGCTGAATCGAATCACAGGCAGAGCATGCCCTGCCTTACTCCCGCTGTGTCTGCTTTTCCCGACTATTCTTAATGAGCTTCGATGCAATTCACGATCCCGCAGTGTGATTTGAGGAGTTTTCAATGGAATATAAAGATCCCATGCATGAGCTGTTGAGCAGCCTGGAACAGATTGTTTTTAAAGATGAAACGCAGAAGATTACTCTGACGCATAGAACAACGTCCTGTACCGAGATTGAGCAGTTACGTAAAGGGACAGGGTTAAAAATCGATGATTTCGCTCGGGTTTTGGGCGTTTCCGTCGCCATGGTAAAGGAATGGGAATCCCGACGCGTTAAGCCTTCAAGTGCCGAACTAAAATTGATGCGTCTGATTCAAGCTAACCCAGCGTTAAGTAAGCAGTTGATGGAATAGACTTTTATCCACTTTATTGCTGTTTACGGTCCTGATGACAGGACCGTTTTCCAACCGATTAATCATAAATATGAAAAATAATTGTTGCATCACCCGCCAATGCGTGGCTTAATGCACATCAACGGTTTGACGTACAGACCATTAAAGCAGTGTAGTAAGGCAAGTCCCTTCAAGAGTTATCGTTGATACCCCTCGTAGTGCACATTCCTTTAACGCTTCAAAATCTGTAAAGCACGCCATATCGCCGAAAGGCACATTTAAATTATTAAAGGTAATACACTATGTCCGGTAAAATGACTGGTATCGTAAAATGGTTCAACGCTGACAAAGGCTTCGGCTTCATCACTCCTGACGATGGCTCTAAAGACGTGTTCGTACACTTCTCTGCTATCCAGAACGATGGTTACAAATCTCTGGACGAAGGTCAGAAAGTGTCCTTCACCATCGAAAGCGGCGCTAAAGGCCCGGCAGCTGGTAACGTAACCAGCCTGTAATCTCTGCTTAAAAGCACAGAATCTAAGATCCCTGCCAAATGGCGGGGATTTTTTTATTTGTTTATTCAGGAAATAAATAATCGTTCGCGTAATAAAATCTATTATTATTTTTGTGAAGAATAAATTTGGGTGCAATGAGAATGCGCAACGCCGTAAGAAAGGCGGGAATAACTTCCCGCCGAAGACTCTTACTCTTTCAAATTGCAGGCTAAAAATGCCGCCAGCTCATAACTCTCCTGTTTAATATGCAATTCACACAGTGAATCTCTTATCATCCAGGTGAAAAATAAAAGCGTGCAACAAATCACTATTAAAGAAAGTAATCTATATTTCTGCGGCATTCCCAGCCTCCTGTGTTGATTTCCAACGAGTAAGAGGCTAACCTTATGGTGTTCAGGCATAGGGTAGCCTCACTTTGATTTATAGTCAGGTGGGGCTTTTCTCTGTCTGCCTTTCGGTGAATACCTGAGACAAACAGTCTCAAGCACCCGTGGCTATTCTAGCTTAATAAGTTCTTTTCTTCTCCTTGATATAATCCTAAAAAAATCTCATAAAATTAATATATGAGACAATCTTTATTCAGCAGAAGATTATTAAAGGTTTCTCTATTATTTAGCGATAAAAAAGCCTGCCAGATGGCAGGCTTTTTAATAACGACGTTATTACTGCAACAGCGAAATATCCGCAACTCGCAGGAATAATTCGCGCAGTTTCTCCAGCATGGTAAGACGGTTGATTCGCAATTCTTTGTCATCAACCATGACCATCACTTTATCGAAGAAGGCATCAACCGGTTCACGCAGCTCAGCCAGTTCGACCAGCGCATCCTGGTAACGACCTTCAGCAAAGTACGGCTCTAGCTTATCACGTAGCACCACAACCTGCATCGCCAGTTTAATTTCTTCCGGCTCTTTCAGAGTAGAGGCATTCACGCGGTCGCTCAGCACTTCGTCAGATTTCGCCAGAATGTTAGATACACGCTTGTTCGCCGCCGCCAGTGCTGCAGCTGCATCCAGGGTACGGAAGTGCGATACCGCTTTCATTCGGGCATCGAAATCTGCCGGACGAGTCGGACGACGCGCCAGTACCGCCTGGATGGTATCAACGGTGTAACCTTCGTCCTGATACCAGGCGCGGAAGCGACCGAGCATAAAGTCGATAACATCATCAACTACGTTGCTATTAGTCAGCTTATCGCCATACAGACGCACCGCTTCTTCGGTCAGGGTTTGCAGATCAAGGTTGAGGTTCTTCTCAACGATAATACGCAGCACGCCAAGTGCGGCACGACGCAACGCAAACGGGTCTTTGTCGCCTTTCGGATGCTGGCCGATACCGAAGATACCCGCCAGAGTATCCATCTTGTCAGCAATCGCCAGCGCACAGGCTACCGGGTTAGACGGCAGGTCATCACCGGCAAAGCGCGGCTGATACTGCTCGTTCAGCGCCACGGCAACATCTTCCGCTTCGCCATCGTGACGCGCGTAGTGCATCCCCATAACGCCCTGGGTGTCGGTGAACTCGAAGACCATGTTGGTCATCAGGTCGCACTTGGACAGCAAGCCCGCACGGGTTGCGTGGTTAACGTCAGCGCCAATCTGTTCAGCAATCCAGCCAGCCAGCGCCTGGATGCGGTCAGTTTTGTCGCGCAGTGTACCCAGCTGTTGCTGGAACAACACGGTTTGCAGGCGCGGCAGGTTATCTTCCAGACGTTTTTTACGGTCGGTGTTGAAGAAGAACTCGGCATCCGCCAGACGTGGACGAACGACTTTCTCGTTACCAGAGATAATTTGCTGCGGATCTTTCGATTCGATATTGGCAACGAAGATAAAGTTCGGCAGCAGTTTGCCGTCGTTCGCATACACCGGGAAGTATTTCTGGTCACCCTTCATGGTGTAAACCAGCGCTTCAGACGGCACCGCGAGGAATTTCTCTTCGAATTTTGCGGTAAGCACAACCGGCCATTCCACCAGCGAAGCGACTTCTTCCAACAGGCTTTTGCTTAAGTCAGCGTTACCGCCAATCTTACGCGCCGCTTCTTCGGCATCGGCTTTAATCTTCGCCTTACGTTCTTCGTAATCGGCGATGACTTTCCCGCGCTCACGCAGAATTTCCGGATACTGATCAGCATTGTCGATAGTGAATTCCGGCTCGCCCATAAAGCGGTGGCCGCGAATCACGCGATCGGACTGAATGCCCAGAATGGTTGCCGGAATGACTTTGTCGCCCAGCAGCAGGGTCACGGTGTGAACCGGACGCACGAAGTGCACGTCGCTTGCGCCCCAACGCATCAGTTTCGGGATCGGCAGCTTCGCCAGCGAAGTGGCGACCATATTCGGCAGCAGGGCTTCGGTGCTTTCGCCCTTCACATGAGCGCGATACAGCAACCATTCGCCTTTATCGGTGGTCAGACGCTCAGCCTGGTCAACGGTAATACCGCAACCACGCGCCCAACCTTCTGCCGCTTTACTCGGTTTACCTTCAGCATCGAACGCCTGAGCAATTGCCGGGCCACGTTTTTCGATTTCACGATCCGGTTGCGCTTCCGCCAGGTTAGCTACTTTCAGCGCCAGACGACGCGGAGCAGCAAACCATTGAACGGTGCCATGTGCGAGGCCAGCGTTATCCAGCTCCGCAGTAAAGTTCGCAGCAAAGGACTCAGCCAGGCTGCGCAGTGCTTTTGGTGGCAGCTCTTCAGTGCCGATTTCCACCAGAAAAGTTTTCTCAGACATAGCCGCCTCTTACTTATCTTTGTTGCACATCGGGAAGCCGAGGGCTTCACGGGAAGCGTAGTATGCTTCTGCCACTGCTTTGGTCAGGGTGCGAATGCGCAGAATATAGCGCTGACGCTCAGTGACGGAGATGGCTTTACGCGCATCCAGCAGGTTGAAGCTGTGGGCGGCTTTCAGAATACGCTCGTAGGCTGGCAGCGGCAGCGGATTTTCCAGCGCCAGTAGCTGCTGCGCTTCTTTCTCGTATTGCTCGAAGCAGGTGAACAGGAAGTCCACATCCGCGTATTCGAAGTTGTAAGTGGACTGCTCCACTTCGTTCTGATGGAACACGTCGCCGTAGGTGGTTTTACCCAGCGGGCCGTCGCTCCAGACCAGGTCGTAAACGCTGTCTACGCCCTGAATGTACATTGCCAGACGTTCCAGACCGTAGGTGATCTCGCCGGTAACCGGTTTACACTCCAGACCACCAACCTGCTGGAAGTAAGTGAACTGCGTCACTTCCATGCCGTTCAGCCACACTTCCCAGCCCAGCCCCCAGGCACCCAGCGTCGGGTTTTCCCAGTTATCTTCCACGAAACGGATGTCGTGGATGGTCGGGTCCATGCCCAGCTCTTTCAGAGAACCGAGGTACAGCTCCTGAATATTGTCCGGCGATGGCTTAATGACCACCTGGAACTGATAGTAGTGCTGTAAACGGTTGGGGTTTTCGCCGTAGCGACCATCGGTCGGGCGACGAGAAGGCTGAACATAAGCAGCCGCCATCGGTTCTGGCCCCAGCGCGCGCAGACAGGTCATTGGGTGAGAGGTTCCCGCGCCGACTTCCATGTCCAATGGTTGAACAATGGTGCAGCCCTGGCGAGCCCAGTAATCCTGTAAGGTCAGGATCAAGCCCTGGAAGGTCCTGGTATCAAACTTTTGCATATTATTTCGTGCTGGATACGTGTGGATTTAAAGGAAGGGATCAGTATACCCGCTGGATGGAAGATATACAGTACGAAACGGGAAAAAGCAGGGCTTAACGCATGGAAAGATGCAAAAAATGGCCATCTGCGTCAAAAGAACAGACAAACTGCTCTTTACGGAAGGTATAACCGCGCATTTCATAGCTTCCCTGAAATTGTTCAAAAGCAGTGACGTCGATTTTTTGCTCGCCGGTGTTATAACGTTTTGCCGCCTGATCCTTGCATAACGCTTCCATATTCAATGAACGCAGAGGATCAACCTTTACCCGTTGTGCTTTCTGCACGGGTGGCGGTGTCGAGCATCCCACTAACACTACAAGCGCCATTGCCGGAAAGAAAGAGTTCATCATCATTAAATTACCGTCTGGTTTGCAGGTGAGTCTTATTATTTATATCGGTATAGTGGCTAATATCTTACGAATTTCCTTAAGCCTCTATAAGCTGTAGTGATAAAACTCAGATTATTCCAGTGCGCCAACCGAATGATTTATCGGTCAGACTTTTTTTAACCAGATACAGAGACACAGATGCAGCCCAAAATTTACTGGATTGATAACCTGCGAGGGATAGCGTGTTTAATGGTGGTGATGATTCACACCACTACCTGGTATGTGACCAATGCTCATAGTGTTAGCCCCGTCACCTGGGATATCGCCAATGTTCTGAATTCTGCCTCTCGTGTCAGCGTGCCGCTATTTTTCATGATTTCCGGCTATCTCTTTTTTGGCGAACGCAGCGCCCAGCCGCGCCATTTCTTACGTATCGGCTTATGTCTGCTTTTTTATAGCGCAATCGCACTGCTCTACATTGCGCTGTTTACCTCCATCAATGTGGAGTTAGCGCTGAAAAACCTGCTGCAAAAGCCAGTGTTTTACCACTTATGGTTTTTCTTCGCGATTGCGGTGATTTATCTGGTTTCACCGCTGATTCAGGTGAAGAACGTCGGCGGAAAAATGTTGCTGGTACTAATGGTGGTGATTGGTATTATCGCTAACCCAAACACAGTGCCGCAGAAAATTGACGGTTTTGAATGGCTGCCAATTAACTTATATATCAATGGCGATACTTTTTACTACATCCTGTATGGCATGTTGGGGCGCGCCATTGGCATGATGGACACACAGCATAAGGCACTGTCGTGGGTGAGCGCCACACTGTTTGTTGCGGGGGTATTTATTATCTCTCGCGGGACATTATATGAATTGCAGTGGCGCGGAAATTTTGCCGATACCTGGTATCTTTACTGTGGGCCGATGGTTTTTATCTGCGCAATCGCACTATTGACTCTGGTTAAAAATACGCTGGATACACACACTGTTCCCGGGCTTGGGCTGATATCACGCCATTCTTTAGGTATATACGGGTTCCACGCATTGATTATCCATGCGCTGCGTACCCGGGGGATTGAGCTTAAAAACTGGCCAATACTGGATATTATTTGGATCTTTTGCGCGACGTTGGCAGCGAGTTTGTTACTTTCTGTGCTGCTTCAACGAATCGACAGAAACAGACTAGTGAGTTAAGTAAAAGCCCGGTTACATTGGACTGACCGGGCTTACGTGAATTATTCGCTGTATTCTTCCTGGGTAACCTGTGTTTCTTTTGGTGGGTTTATTCCGGCATCACGAATATTCTTCTGCACCGCTACTGCACCAAACAAGCTTAAGAAGAAAGCCAGTCCATAAAAACCTTTCTCGCTGAGTAATAACGTCGCATTCCACAGACCTACCATCAGTAACGCAACAGAGATAATAAAGACAGTCAGGCAGGTCATATAATAAATGGAGGTGGTCGGTATGCCTTCATACTTGTCCCGAACGGTCTTTTGATAAGACGCCGCAGAAAACAGTCCTAATACCAGTACGGCAAAATAATATCCTTTTTCATTTAACTGCATCTCTGCATTCCATAGCCCTAACAGATAGGTAACGATACCACCAACAAGAGCTATCCATGACACAATACTAAATGCCGGAGAATAGGTTGATATTTTGTTGTCCATCACAGTATTCCTTTCATTCCTGAATGTGTAAGAGCTTTATGTTGCTCATGCCGAGCGAAACAAACGCATTTGACCAAACAAGCAGACAAAAAAGGCGATAGGGTAGATCACCATTTCATAAGCATTGATAGGTGCGTTTAAAACACCGATAAACAAGAGACCGATAGTGATTAACGCAACTAACTGGCAGATGTGAATAAAAAAATCATCCAGTTGCCCGAGTTTTTCTGCGCGAAGATATGCATAGTTGCCAAAAGTTGCCGTCATTAACACGCCAAGAAAATAACCTTTGCCACTTAACAATGGGCATGAGATCCATAGCCCAACCAGATAAACCAGCGCTCCGACAACAAATAATAGTTTTGCCACAGTCTTTGAGGTTTTCATAATGATCTCCATATCTACCAGCGATACATTACGAGTAACCAACGAAAGACAAAACTGAAAAATGCCATTAACAAATGATTTTCAGAATAAATTCATACTAAATATTAATTGATTATTGATATATATAGATGTGAATTATCCCCCACCCGGTCAGGCAGGGGATAACGTTTACGCCATTAATGGCAGAAGTTGCTGATAGAGGCGACGGAACGTTTCACGTCGTGGCTGATAAGTGGCATAACGCTGCGCATCTGGTAAATGCGACTGTTCTAACGGCAGTTGTGGCAACAACTCAATGAGCGATTTCTCTGGATTCGCCGCAATCTGCGCCAGCCTTGCTGCGCCCAGTGCTGGCCCCACATCCCCCCCCGTGCGGTAATCGAGTTGCTGACCGCTGATATCCGCCAGCATCTGACGCCAGTACTCACTACGCGCCCCGCCACCAATCAACGTAACACTTTGCGGTTTAATGCCGCAGGCATGCACGACATCCATGCCATCTGCCAGCGCATAACCCACGCCTTCCAGCACTGCTCGCGCCAGTTCATTGGGGCCATGTTGATGAGTCAAACCAAAGAAAACCCCCTTCGCCTGGGGATTATTGTGTGGCGTACGTTCACCGGAAAGATAAGGTAGAAACCAGACAGGCTCGGCACTTTCATCAGCCTGTTGAGCAGCCGCGATTAAAGCTGGGACATTGTTCAGGCCCGTTAATTTCGCGGCCCAATCCAGACACGACGCTGCACTCAGCATCACAGACATTAAATGCCAACGCTGCGGGAGCGCATGGCAAAAGCTGTGTACGGCGCTTTCTGGCTTGCTTAAGAATCCTTCGCTGACAGCAAAATAGACCCCCGACGTCCCCAGCGATAACATTGCCTGATTAGCATCAACCATTCCCACACCAATCGCACCAGCTGCATTATCACCACCGCCTGCGACAACTGGCACTGCCGCCATACCCCACGCTTTCGCAACTTCAGGTAGCAAAGCACCAGTAATTTCGCTGCCTTCGTATAATGCGGGCATCTGGTCACGAGATAAGTGGCAAGCCTGCAGCATGACGTCACTCCAGTCACGCTTTGCGACATCCAGCCACATGGTGCCAGCTGCGTCAGACATATCACTGGCAAACTCCCCCGTCATACGCAGACGCAAGTAATCTTTCGGTAATAATACTTTGTCGATTTGACGGAATATCTCCGGCTCATGCCGCTGAACCCATAGCAATTTAGGCGCAGTAAATCCGGGCATCATCAGGTTACCGGTAATCACCCGTGATTGCGGAACTCGCGCTTCCAGCAAAGTGCACTCTTGCGCACAGCGCCCGTCGTTCCACAAAATGGCAGGGCGTAATACCCGTTGCTGGGCATCCAGTAAGGTTGCACCGTGCATCTGGCCGGCAATACCCAATGCTTTAACGTCCTGCAGAGAATGCTGATCGCCCAGAGCTTTCATTGCGCGATCAGTTGCCTGCCACCACTGTTCCGGGTCTTGTTCCGACCAGAGTGGATGCGGGCGCGAAACGGTCAGCTTTTCCGTTTGCGAAGCAACCACCTCACCCTGCTCGTTGAGCAAAATAACTTTTACGCCCGAGGTGCCAAGATCTATCCCGATATACATATCGATCGTTCCTTAAAAAAATGCCCGGTATCGCTACCGATAACCGGGCCAACGGACTGCACAGTTAGCCGTTATTTGTCGAACAGATAATGGTTTACCAGATTTTCCAGTTGCTCCTGGCGACCACTCTGATGCACCGGAGACAAATTATGTTCCTGAGCATATTTGGCTAAATCTGCCAGTGACATTTGGCCTTTCAGGATTTGCTGGCCTAATTCGCTATTCCAGCCGGAATAACGCTGCGCGATGCGTTTATCCAGCTCGCCATCTTCAATCATGCGTGCTGCAATTTTCAGCGCCAACGCCATCGTATCCATCGCGCCGATATGACCGTAAAACAGATCATATTTATCAGTACTTTGACGACGGACTTTGGCATCGAAGTTCAGACCGCCGGTGGTGAAACCGCCTGCTTTGAGAATTTCATACATCACCAGCGCATTCTCTTCCACACTGTTCGGGAACTGGTCGGTGTCCCAGCCCAGTTGTGCATCGCCACGGTTGGCGTCGACAGAACCGAACAGGCCAAGCGCAATGGCGGTGGCTATTTCATGATGGAAAGAGTGACCTGCCAGCGTCGCGTGGTTAGCTTCAATGTTCAGTTTAATCTCTTTTTCCAGACCAAACTGTTTCAGGAAGCCATACACCGTCGCGGCATCGTAATCATATTGATGTTTAGTCGGTTCTTGCGGTTTCGGTTCGATAAGCAACGTACCCTGGAAACCGATTTTATGTTTATGCTCAACCACCATTTGCATAAAGCGGCCCAGTTGTTCACGCTCCTGACGCAAGTCGGTATTTAACAGCGTTTCGTAACCTTCACGACCGCCCCACAGAACATAGTTTTCACCGCCCAATTTATGGGTTGCTTCCATCGCTGTAACAACTTGCGTCGCCGCCCAACTAAAGACTTCTGGATCTGGGTTCGTCGCCGCACCCGCACCGTAGCGAGGGTTTGTAAAGCAGTTAGCGGTTCCCCACAGCAGCTTCACGCCGCTCTCTTCTTGCTTGCCTGCCAGGACATCAACCATTTGCGCAAAATTATTGATGTACTCTTTTAACGACACGCCCTCAGGGGAAACATCCACATCGTGGAAGCAATAAAATGGCACATGTAACTTGTGGAAAAACTCAAATGCGACATCTGCTTTACGCTTCGCCAACGCCAGTGCCTCACCAGGCTGCTGCCACGGACGATTAAACGCCCCCACACCAAACATGTCCGCCCCGTTCCAGCAGAAGGTGTGCCAGTAGCAGGCGGCAAAACGCAAGTGCTCTTCCATACGCTTGCCCAACACCAGTTCGTCGGGATTATAGTGATGGAATGCTAACGGGTTAGAGGATTTTGAGCCTTCATAACGAACGCGATCGAGCTGGTCAAAATAGGCTTGCATATTGAACTCCATAATCAGGTAATGCCGCGGGTGATGGATGATGTCGTAATATTGGGCACTCCCTTTCAGTTGCTCAATTATGTTATTTCACACTGCTATTGAGATAATTCACAAGTGTGCGCTCGCTCGCAAAATAAAATGGGATGATGAAACTGGGTAATTCCTCGAAGAGAAAAATGCAATAAGTACAATTGCGCAACAAAAGTAAGATCTCGGTCATAAATCAAGAAATAAACCAAAAATCGTAATCGAAAGATAAAAATCTGTAATTGTTTTCCACTGTTTAGTTGCTAAAAATTGGTTACGTTTATCGCGGTGATTGTTACTTATTAAAGCTGTCCTCTAACTACAGAAGGCCCTACACCATGAAAATAAAGAACATTCTACTCACCCTTTGCACCTCACTTCTGCTTACCAACGTTGCGGCGCACGCCAAAGAAGTCAAAATAGGTATGGCGATTGATGATCTCCGTCTTGAACGCTGGCAAAAAGATCGAGATATTTTTGTGAAAAAAGCAGAGTCTCTCGGCGCGAAAGTATTTGTACAGTCTGCAAATGGCAATGAAGAAACACAAATGTCGCAGATTGAAAACATGATTAACCGGGGTGTCGATGTTCTTGTCATTATTCCGTATAACGGTCAGGTATTAAGTAACGTTGTAAAAGAAGCCAAACAAGAAGGTATTAAAGTATTAGCTTACGACCGTATGATTAACGATGCGGATATCGATTTTTATATTTCTTTCGATAACGAAAAAGTCGGTGAACTGCAGGCAAAAGCCCTGGTCGATATTGTTCCGCAAGGTAATTACTTCCTGATGGGCGGCTCGCCGGTAGATAACAACGCCAAGCTATTCCGCGCCGGACAAATGAAAGTGTTAAAACCTTACGTTGATTCCGGAAAAATTAAAGTCGTTGGTGACCAATGGGTTGATGGCTGGTTACCGGAAAACGCATTGAAAATTATGGAAAACGCGCTAACCGCCAATAATAACAAAATTGATGCTGTAGTTGCCTCAAACGATGCCACCGCAGGTGGGGCAATTCAGGCATTAAGTGCGCAAGGTTTATCAGGGAAAGTAGCAATTTCCGGCCAGGATGCGGATCTCGCAGGTATTAAACGTATTGCAGCCGGTACGCAAACTATGACGGTGTATAAACCTATTACATTATTGGCAAATACTGCCGCAGAAATTGCTGTTGAGTTGGGCAATGGTCAGGAACCAAAAGCAGATACCACACTGAATAATGGTCTGAAAGATGTTCCCTCCCGCCTGCTGACACCGATCGATGTGAATAAAAACAACATCAAAGATACGGTAGTTAAAGACGGATTCCACAAAGAGAGCGAGCTGTAAGCATTACGCCCCGGCACAGAGCGGGGGCGTGATTTCTCTCCATGCCGTGTAAATTAATTGGCTTAGGTGGAGTCGTTATGCCTTATCTACTTGAAATGAAGAACATTACCAAAACCTTCGGCAGTGTGAAGGCGATTGATAACGTTAGCTTGCGGTTGAATTCCGGCGAAATCGTCTCACTCTGCGGGGAAAATGGGTCTGGTAAATCAACGCTGATGAAAGTGCTGTGTGGTATTTATCCCCATGGCTCCTACGAAGGCGACATTATTTTTGCGGGAGAAGAGATTCAGGCGAGTCACATCCGCGATACCGAACGCAAAGGTATCGCCATCATTCACCAGGAATTGGCCCTGGTGAAAGAATTGACCGTACTGGAAAATATTTTCCTGGGTAACGAAATAACCCACAATGGTATTATGGACTATGATCTGATGACGCTACGCTGTCAGAAGCTGCTCGCACAGGTCAGTTTACTTATTTCACCAGATACCCGCGTTGGCGATTTAGGGCTAGGGCAACAACAACTGGTTGAAATTGCCAAGGCACTTAATAAACAGGTGCGCTTGTTAATTCTCGATGAACCGACAGCCTCATTAACTGAGCAGGAAACGTCGGTTTTACTGGATATTATTCGCGATCTACAACAGCACGGTATCGCCTGTATTTATATTTCGCACAAACTCAACGAAGTCAAAGCGATTTCCGATACGATTTGCGTTATTCGCGACGGTCAGCACATTGGTACGCGTGATGCTGCCGGAATGAGTGAAGACGATATTATCACCATGATGGTCGGGCGAGAGTTAACCGCGCTTTACCCTAATGAACCACATACCACCGGAGATGAAATATTACGTATTGAACATCTGACGGCATGGCATCCGGTTAATCGTCATATTAAACGAGTTAATGATGTCTCGTTTTCCCTGAAACGTGGCGAAATACTGGGTATTGCCGGACTCGTTGGTGCCGGACGTACCGAGACCATTCAGTGCCTGTTTGGCGTGTGGCCCGGACAATGGGAAGGAAAAATTTATATTGATGGCAAACAGGTAGATATTCGTAACTGTCAGCAAGCCATCGCCCAGGGGATTGCGATGGTACCCGAAGACAGAAAGCGCGACGGCATCGTTCCGGTAATGGCGGTTGGTAAAAATATTACCCTCGCCGCACTCAATAAATTTACCGGCGGTATTAGCCAGCTTGATGACGCGGCAGAGCAAAAATGTATTCTGGAATCAATCCAGCAACTCAAAGTTAAAACGTCGTCCCCCGACCTTGCTATTGGACGTTTGAGCGGCGGCAATCAGCAAAAAGCGATCCTCGCTCGCTGTCTGTTACTCAACCCGCGCATTCTCATTCTTGATGAACCTACCAGGGGTATCGATATTGGCGCGAAATACGAGATCTACAAATTAATTAACCAACTCGTCCAGCAGGGTATTGCCGTTATTGTCATCTCTTCCGAATTACCTGAAGTGCTCGGCCTTAGCGATCGTGTACTGGTGATGCATGAAGGGAAACTAAAAGCCAACCTGATAAATCATAACCTGACTCAGGAGCAGGTGATGGAAGCCGCATTGAGGAGCGAACATCATGTCGAAAAGCAATCCGTCTGAAGTGAAATTGGCAGTACCGACATCCGGTGGCTTTTCCGGGCTGAAGTCACTGAATTTGCAGGTCTTCGTGATGATTGCAGCGATCATCGCAATCATGCTGTTCTTTACCTGGACCACCGATGGTGCCTACTTAAGCGCCCGTAACGTCTCCAACCTGTTACGCCAGACCGCGATTACCGGCATCCTCGCGGTAGGAATGGTGTTCGTCATAATTTCTGCTGAAATCGACCTTTCCGTCGGCTCAATGATGGGGCTATTAGGTGGCGTCGCGGCGATTTGTGACGTCTGGCTAGGCTGGCCTTTGCCACTTACCATCATTGTGACGTTGGTTCTGGGACTGCTTCTCGGAGCCTGGAACGGATGGTGGGTTGCATACCGCAAAGTCCCTTCATTTATTGTCACCCTTGCGGGCATGTTGGCATTTCGCGGCATACTCATTGGCATCACCAACGGCACGACGGTTTCCCCCACCAGTGCCGCGATGTCACAAATTGGGCAAAGCTATCTACCTGCCAGCACCGGCTTCATCATTGGCGCGCTTGGCTTAATGGCTTTTGTTGGCTGGCAATGGCGCGGAAGAATGCGCCGTCAGGCTTTGGGTTTGCAGTCTCCGGCCTCTACCGCAGTTGTCGGCCGCCAGGCATTAACGGCGATTATCGTCTTAGGCGCAATCTGGCTGTTGAACGATTACCGTGGCGTTCCCACTCCTGTTCTGCTGTTGACGTTGCTGTTACTCGGCGGAATGTTTATGGCAACGCGGACGGCATTTGGAAGACGCATTTATGCCATCGGCGGCAATCTGGAAGCAGCACGGCTCTCCGGGATTAACGTTGAACGCACCAAACTTGCCGTGTTCGCTATTAACGGATTAATGGTCGCTATCGCTGGGTTAATCCTTAGTTCACGCCTTGGCGCAGGTTCACCTTCTGCGGGAAATATCGCCGAACTGGACGCAATTGCCGCATGTGTGATTGGCGGCACCAGTCTGGCAGGCGGCGTCGGGAGCGTGGCCGGAGCGGTAATGGGGGCATTCATCATGGCTTCACTGGATAACGGCATGAGTATGATGGATGTACCGACCTTCTGGCAGTATATAGTTAAAGGTGCGATTCTGTTGCTGGCAGTATGGATGGACTCCGCAACCAAACGCCGTTCTTGATTTTGATAAAAATTTTCTCAAAACCGGTAACTTATTACCGGTTTTGAGTTTTTGCATGATTCAGCAGGAAAAGAACCATGTTTACTAAACGTCACCGCATCACATTGCTGTTCAATGCTAATAAAGCCTATGACCGTCAGGTAGTAGAAGGCGTAGGGGAATATTTACAGGCGTCACAATCGGAATGGGATATTTTCATTGAAGAAGATTTCCGCGCCCGCATTGATAAAATCAAGGACTGGTTAGGAGATGGCGTCATTGCCGACTTCGACGACAAACAAATCGAGCAAGCACTGGCTAACGTCGACGTCCCCATTGTTGGGGTTGGTGGCTCGTATCACCTTGCCGAAAGTTACCCACCCGTTCATTACATTGCCACCGATAACTATGCACTGGTTGAAAGCGCATTTTTGCATTTAAAAGAGAAAGGCGTTAACCGCTTTGCTTTTTATGGTCTTCCGGAATCCAGCGGCAAACGTTGGGCCACTGAACGCGAATATGCTTTCCGTCAGCTTGTCGCCGAAGAAAAGTATCGCGGAGTAGTTTATCAGGGGTTAGAAACCGCGCCAGAGAACTGGCAACACGCGCAAAATCGGCTGGCAGACTGGCTACAAACGCTGCCGCCGCAAACCGGGATCATTGCCGTTACCGACGCCCGGGCGCGGCACATTTTGCAAGTATGCGAACATCTACATATTCCCGTACCGGAAAAATTATGCGTGATTGGCATCGATAACGAAGAACTGACCCGCTATCTGTCGCGTGTCGCCCTTTCTTCGGTCGCTCAGGGCGCGCGGCAAATGGGATATCAGGCGGCAAAACTGTTGCATCGATTATTAGATAAAGAAGAAATGCCGCTACAGCGGATTTTGGTCCCACCAGTTCGCGTCATTGAACGGCGCTCAACAGATTACCGTTCGCTGACCGATCCCGCCGTTATTCAGGCCATGCATTACATTCGTAATCACGCCTGTAAAGGGATTAAAGTGGATCAGGTACTCGATGCCGTCGGGATCTCGCGCTCCAATCTTGAGAAGCGTTTTAAAGAGGAGGTGGGTGAAACCATCCATGCCATGATTCATGCCGAGAAGCTGGAGAAAGCGCGCAGTCTGCTGATTTCAACCACCTTATCGATCAATGAGATATCGCAAATGTGCGGTTATCCATCGCTGCAATATTTCTACTCTGTTTTTAAAAAAGCATATGACACGACGCCAAAAGAGTATCGCGATGTAAATAGCGAGGTCATGTTGTAGCGATGATGAGAATTGTCGGCGTCGCATCAGGTAACTCAGCACAACCACCTGATGCGAGCAAAAGCCTTATCCGACTGGCAAGTCGGATAAGGCTCGAGGAAATGCAATTACATATGCGCCGCGATTAACCGTTGGTTATCCTGGTACATTGCGAACAGGTAGTTGTTATAACTCTTCCCTTTGGTCGAGTAGCCCTTCAGCTTGTGAATCATCGCTGTGGCAGTCACTTCCTGATCCGCTTTACGCAGTTGTGCACGCGATTTACGGAACGAAGAGTAAGCCGGGTGAGTATTCAGGTTAGTGACATAGGCGCTCACCGATTCTTTGACAGAACTGAACTGTGAGTACCCCTTCACTTTACCCGGCGCATTGGTACAACGTCCTTTCATGCACTTCATGCCGAATAGGTTGTTGTTGCTACGCGCCAGCTTCGACGTTCCCCAACCGCTTTCTGCTGCAGCCATCGTCGCTACCATACTAGTGGGGATAATGTCTACGCGTTCCAGCAAGGTATTCCACGGGATTTTTCGCGTATTACCAGACCACTTCACCTTGTAGCGTTTGGCGATGTCTTTCAGACGCGCACGCTCAGCAGGTGACCATTGGCCCTGATACTGTTTTGAAATGAGCCAGTTACGTTCCGCAGTAATGGCCGCATTTTGGCTGGTAATGTAAGGCATTACGGTCCGGAGAAACGCTTTTTTCCTTGGTGTTCCGGAAGGGTATTTTCGCAAATCAGGAAGTGAACTACTCTTTGCACTATTGCGAGAATACTCTTGTTTACTGCTTACCTGTTTATTACTAGCTTTAATTAAGTGGGACTTTTGACTCGCTGTTGTTGTGTGCGTCTTCGCTAACACCTCACTCGAAAACACCAGAGTGAGTAACATAAGAATCATCGCCCCATATCGTCGTATGGGAGTCAAAATCATCAGGTCTCCTGGTCGGATTTAATCATTCCAACACCTTATATTTTTCACAAATTTGAGAGTTGAATCTCAAATCATATCAAAAATAGCTGTCAAGAGCACCCCAAGGAATAGTCCAAATCTGAAACTATGTCACGTGTTAACGATTCAGATTGGCGCTAAATCGCAGAAAATGTGGGGTTTATCGCAAAATTCAGCCGTTTTTTGCGCGCGATCGCTCACCCTTGCTTCTCATCCTGTGGACTTACCGCTCAGGGATGAGTTTTGTCTGGCTTATCGCTGGCAAACTGTCTGAAATCGCAGCAATAAGGACTCATCCGCCATGAAACTCGCCGCCTGTTTTCTGACACTCCTTCCTGGCTTCGCCGTTGCCGCCAGCTGGACTTCTCCGGGGTTCCCTGCCTTTAGCGAACAGGGAACGGGAACATTTGTCAGCCACGCGCAGTTGCCCAAAGGTACGCGTCCACTCACGCTAAATTTTGACCAACAGTGCTGGCAGCCTGCGGATGCGATAAAACTCAATCAGATGCTTTCCCTGCAACCTTGTAGCAACACGCCACCTCAATGGCGATTGTTCAGGGACGGCGAATATACGCTGCAACTAGACACCCGCTCCGGTACACCAACATTGATGATTTCCATCCAGAACGCCGTCGAACCGGTAGCAAGCCTGGTCCGTGAATGCCCGAAATGGGATGGATTACCGCTCACACTGGATGTCAGCGCCACTTTTCCGGAGGGAGCCGCAGTCCGGGATTATTACAGCCAGCAAATTGCGATAGTGAAGAACGGTCAAATAACGTTACAACCCGCTGCCACCAGCAACGGTTTACTCCTGCTGGAACGGGCAGAAACTGACACATCCGCCCCTTTCGACTGGCATAACGCTACGGTTTACTTTGTGCTGACAGATCGTTTCGAAAACGGCGATCCCAGTAATGACCAGAGTTACGGACGTCATAAAGACGATATGGCAGAAATTGGCACTTTTCACGGCGGCGATTTACGCGGCCTGACCAACAAACTGGATTACCTCCAGCAGCTGGGCGTCAATGCTTTATGGATAAGTGCCCCATTTGAGCAAATCCACGGCTGGGTTGGTGGCGGTACAAAAGGCGATTTCCCGCATTATGCCTACCACGGTTATTACACCCAGGACTGGACGAATCTTGATGCCAATATGGGCAGCGAAGCCGATCTCCGGACGCTGGTTGATAGCGCGCATCAGCGCGGTATTCGTATTCTCTTTGATGTCGTGATGAACCACACCGGCTATGCCACACTGGCGGATATGCAGGAGTATCAGTTTGGCGCGTTATACCTTTCTGGTGATGAGCTGAAAAAAACGTTAGGTGACCGCTGGAGCGACTGGAAGCCCGCCGCCGGGCAAACCTGGCATAGCTTTAACGATTACATTAATTTCAGCGACAAAACAGGCTGGGATAAATGGTGGGGAAAAAACTGGATCAGAACGGATATCGGCGACTACGACAATCCTGGATTTGACGATCTCACCATGTCGCTGGCCTTTTTACCGGATATCAAAACCGAATCAACTACCGCTTCTGGCCTGCCAGTGTTCTATAACAACAAAACGGATACCCACGCTAAAGCCATTGACGGCTTTACCCCTCGAGATTACTTAACCCATTGGTTAAGCCAGTGGGTCCGTGACCACGGAATTGATGGTTTTCGGGTCGATACCGCCAAGCATGTTGAGTTGCCCGCCTGGCAGCAACTGAAAACCGAAGCCAACGCCGCACTTCGCGAATGGAAAAAAGCGAATCCCGATAAAGCGTTAGATGACAAACCGTTCTGGATGACCGGTGAAGCCTGGGGCCATGGCGTGATGCAAAGTGACTACTATCGCCACGGCTTCGATGCGATGATCAATTTCGATTATCAGGAGCAGGCGGCGAAAGCGGTCGATTGTCTGGCGCAGATGGATACGACCTGGCAGCAAATGGCAGAGAAATTGCAGGATTTCAACGTGTTGAGCTATCTTTCGTCGCATGATACTCGTTTGTTTCGTGAAGGGGGCGACAAAGCAGCAGAGTTATTGTTATTAGCGCCAGGTGCAGTACAAATCTTTTATGGTGATGAATCCTCTCGTCCGTTCGGTCCTACCGGTTCTGATCCGCTGCAAGGCACGCGTTCGGATATGAACTGGCAGGATGTTAGCGGTAAATCTGCCGCTAGCGTCGCGCACTGGCAGAAAATCAGCCAGTTCCGCGCCCGCCATCCTGCAATTGGCGCGGGCAAACAAACGACACTTTCGCTGAAGCAGGGCTACGGCTTTGTTCGTGAGCATGGCGACGATAAAGTGCTGGTCGTCTGGGCGGGGCAACAGTAACGTTTCCGGCTTCCCGTTCGTGAGTACCTCGGGAAGCCGCCAACCAGGATAAAATGTCAGCCCTAATCAGAGTTGCAGGATAAAGCACCGCTCCCACTTCAACAGACCGATTTGCACCCCAGCAAATGTAGCGTTATTGTTACCTTCCTTGCTACAGAGTTCGACAGATATCCCGCTATGACATTCTCCCTTTTTGGTGACAAATTTACCCGCCACTCCGGCATTACGCTGCTGATGGAAGATCTGAACGACGGTTTACGCACGCCTGGCGCGATTATGCTCGGCGGCGGTAATCCAGCGCAGATCCCGGAAATGCAGGACTACTTCCAGACGCTACTGACCGACATGCTGGAAAGTGGCAAAGCGACTGATGCACTGTGCAATTACGACGGTCCACAGGGGAAAACGGAGCTACTCACACTGCTTGCCGGAATGCTACGCGAGAAGTTGGGTTGGGATATCGAACCACAGAATATTGCACTAACAAACGGCAGCCAGAGCGCGTTTTTCTACTTATTTAATCTGTTCGCCGGACGCCGTGCCGATGGTCGGATCAAAAAAGTGCTGTTTCCGCTGGCACCGGAATACATTGGCTACGCTGACGCCGGACTGGAAGAAGATCTGTTTGTCTCTGCGCGTCCGAATATTGAACTGCTGCCGGAAGGCCAGTTTAAATACCACGTCGATTTTGAGCATCTGCATATTGGCGAAGAAACCGGGATGATTTGCGTCTCCCGGCCGACGAATCCAACAGGCAATGTGATTACTGACGAAGAGTTGCTGAAGCTTGACGCGCTGGCGAATCAACACGGCATTCCGCTGGTGATTGATAACGCTTATGGCGTCCCGTTCCCGGGTATCATCTTCAGCGAAGCGCGCCCGCTGTGGAATCCGAATATCGTACTGTGCATGAGTCTTTCCAAGCTGGGTCTACCAGGCTCCCGCTGCGGCATTATCATCGCCAATGAAAAAATCATCACCGCCATCACCAATATGAACGGCATTATCAGCCTGGCACCTGGTGGTATTGGTCCAGCGATGATGTGTGAAATGATTAAGCGTAACGATCTGCTGCGCCTGTCTGAAACAGTCATCAAACCGTTTTACTACCAGCGTGTTCAGGAAACTATCGCTATCATTCGCCGCTATTTACCGGAAGATCGCTGCCTGATTCATAAACCGGAAGGAGCCATTTTCCTCTGGCTATGGTTTAAGGATTTGCCAATTACGACCGAGCAGCTCTACCAGCGCCTGAAAGCACGGGGCGTGCTGATGGTGCCGGGGCACAACTTCTTCCCAGGGCTGGATAAACCGTGGCCGCATACACATCAATGTATGCGTATGAACTACGTGCCGGAGCCGGATAAAATTGAAGCGGGGGTGAAGATTCTGGCGGAAGAGATTGAACGCGCCTGGGCTGAAAGTCATTAAAAATTGCCTGATGCGCTACGCTTATCAGGCCTTGTATTATCCCTCCTGTGCAGAGAAAATCGGCCAGTTTTCTCTG